>JAFZNQ010000087.1 GCA_017552965.1 Abditibacteriota bacterium
CGGCGCCGGCCACGAAAAATGGGTGAAGGAGCACTTTACCCCCAAAGCCCTGGAAGCGAGAAACGCTTATCTGAAGGGCGAAGGCAGCGAACGCACCCGGCTGGGGCGGAAGCTGGACGCAAAGGCTGCGAGGCTGATGGGCGTGCCGGTGGAGCCCGAAAACCTGCTGGAGATAGACAGAGACACCGGAAAATACAAGATCATCAGGACCATAGAGACCGGCGACACTCCCGACACCTACAAGTTTGATACAGAGGTGCTGGAAGAGGGGACCCTGAAAAAGAAGGACTGAGCGGGCCAGAGCCCGGGCCGCGGACCAGCCGCACGGGGGAGGCAGTCAATAAGGCTTTTGTTCTGCCGCGAATGGCTTGATAAAATATGCGCTTCGGCAGGCCTTGCCTGCCGCAGCGCATTTTCATCGCGCCGGACCCGCCGCCGGAGGATGGCCGTGTTATCCCAGCGGTCTGACCGGTATGCCGCGCTCCGCGGCGTATTCTATGGCGGCGGGGGCGTCGGTGACGAAAGTCAGAGCCCCGCACTCCACAAAGGCGCCGTCTTCTATACAGGTCACGGAGCCGGGGATGACGGCCTCTTTCAGAGCCTCGCAGCCCGAAAAGGCAAAGTCTTCTATGGTGGTCACTCCGTCGGGAATGGATATCCCGGTGAGGGAGCCGCACCCGCGAAAAGCCGAGCCTTCTATCGCGGTCAATCCCCGGGGCAGGGCTATCTTCCGGAGTGACCGGCAGCCCTCAAAGGCGGAGGCTTCTATGGATGTCACACTGTCGGGAACGGACGCCTCTGCGAGGCTCTCGCAGCCCTCAAAGGCGAAGGCTTCTATGGCGGTCACGCCTTCGGGGATGACGATCTCCGTGAGGGACCTGCAGCCCGAAAAGGCGTCGAAGCCTATGGTCCTCACAGTCGGCGGAATGGTCACTTTTTCCGGGCAGACGCCGCTGTAATACGCCAGCTCGTCATCTTCGATACACAGCGAAAACGGGACGCCCGGGACGTCGGCAAAAGTGTGATGACCCATGGTTATTCCGTCGGGAATGCGTATGTCGGTGAGAGCGCTGCACCCGCGAAAGGCGCGGTTGTCTATTTCGGCTGCGCCGCCGCAGATGTCGATCCTTTTCAGAGACCTGCAGCCCGAAAAGGCGTCGGCTCCTATCAGTTCCACAGAGCCCGGTATGGTGATCCGGGCCAGAGATGCGCACTCCTCAAAGGCGCTCTCTCCTATGGACTTCACCCCGTCGCACAGGATGAGCTCCTCCAGGGTCTTGCAGCCGGCAAAGGCGCCGTCTCCAATTTTCGTCACGATCGATGACACCATGAGCTGCTCCGGACAGACGCCGTTGTAGGACATCAGCACGCCTTGTTCGATGCACAGGGAAAAAGGTATGCCCGGCGCGTCGGCAAAAGCGCCGGCGCCGATCTTTGTGTCGTCGGGCAGAGAGACGTCCTCCAGTGACTCGCAGCCGGCAAAAGCGCCGTCTCCTATTACGGGCTCGCTGAATACGTCAAGGAAGAACTGTGACAGGGAGCTGCAGCCGGCAAAGGCGTTTTGTCCTATGCTCGTAACCGTGTCGAGGCAGAAGGTGCCTGCGAGGGAGCTGCAGCCGGCAAAGGCCCGGTCTCCTATTTTCGTCACTCCGTCCGGCATGGTGACCCAGGCCAGAGAGCTGCAGTCCTCAAAGGCGCTGTCGCTTATTTCGGTCACGCCCTCGGGTATGTCGATCTCTCTCAGGGACTCGCAGCGCTCAAAGGCTCCGATGCCGATTTTTTTCACGGCGCCCGGGAGGGAGACCGTGTCCAGAGAGACGCAGCCCTCAAAAGCGGCGCAGCCTATCGCGGTCACGCCTTCGGGGATGATAACAGACTCAAGTGACTCGCAACGCTTAAAGGCGCTGCTGCCGATCGTGGTCACGCCTTCGGGTATGACGATCTCTTTCAGGGAACAGCACCCGCAAAAGGCGCCGTCTCTGATCGCTGTCACGCCTTCGGGGATGATAACAGACTCAAGTGACTCGCACCACTTAAAGGCGCTGCTGCCTATCGTGGTCACGCCTTCTGGTATGACGATCTCTCTCAGGGAACTGCACCCGCAAAAGGCGCCGTCTCCTATTTCGGTCACGCTGTCGGGGATGATAACAGACTCAAGTGACTCGCACCACTTAAAGGCGCTGCTGCCTATCGTGGTCACACCTTCGGGTATGACGATCTCTCTCAGGGACTTATGCCCCTCAAAGGCGCCGTCGCCTATGACGGTGATGTCTGAGGGGATCGCGGGGCAGCAGGGATCTCCGGCGCAGCCGGATAAGACCTTGATGGTCCTGATGTCGTATTCGTTGTCACGGATGCTCATGGCAGAATATTCTCCTTTATAAAATTGAGCCGTTGTCTGATTCGGCCACTACTATTATATACCATATAAAAACAAATCGCAACACTGTTTCGGGGCTTGCGCGCAATAATTTTCGTTATTTTTTCTGGCCGGTCCCTTCTGCGGTCCCGTCCCCTTTGTCCCGTTGGTCCTGTCAGGTGCCGGGGCCGGCATTTCTTTCGAAGGGGATCTCTTACCCTCCGTGTCCGGTGACACGGACGGCGAGATGACGAAGAGAGCTGGCGTTGTTCCCCGCTTGTACGGCCCCCCATCTCTGACCCCAAAAATCTGCGTTTTTTCGGAGACCCCGATATTTTGCCTGGATGACGCGGGGCTGCTTCTTTCTTCCGAAGGAGATATCTTACCGGCGACGGTGCAAGCGCCATCGCCGCCGATATGACGTTAAATGCAAGCACAATGACGCACCGGCGCAAAAAGCAGGTCTGCCAAGCGGCAGACCTGCTTATACATTCGGCGCCATGTCCGTCGAGCGTCCGGCGCGCCGGGCATTACCCCGTCAGTTCTTCTTGAAATAATAGACCAGCATGTCGGCGGACTTCAGCTCGGGTGTGGTTACCTTGAACTCCCCGGGGGCGATGGTCTGGGTGTCGATGAGATGCAGTGTCTCGTCATAGACCTCCATGGTGTAGGAGGCGGCTTCTCCGATCCAGGGGACCAGGTCGTAGTAAAGCTCCAATACTCTGGCATCGTCCCTGTTGTTCATGACAGGCATCACCACCGAATCGTCGTATATGTAGGCTCCCATGCTCACCCAGCTGGAGGCCCGGGTCTGCAGGCAGTCGGAGATAAAGGTGCCTTCGGTGAAATAAGGCATCCATTTTTCCTTGATGGCCTTGCAGTGCTTCAGGGCTGCGCCCAGGTCGGGATGGTTTTTTATCCAGTCATTGCCGTTGAAGCCCGTGGCGTAGATGTCGCCGGTGGGGTGCTCCAGCTTGCGGGGCATGGCGTTCACCAGATTGTTCACTATAAAGGTGTTTTTGGCCTTTTTGGCGTCGCCGGAGTTGTTCACGTTGATGCGGGGATACTTGAACACGCTGTTGAAGGCGTCGTAGCCGTTGTGGCCGCCCCAGTCCCAGGTGTAGTCCAGCAGATCCACGTCCAGCTCCATGCTCCACAGCTCTTCTCCGGAGAAAGAGCTGTCGGGGTCCACGGACTTGCTGCGGTCGATGAGGCGCGCAGCCAGATCAAACAGCTGCTTTTCGGGATTGTCGTTCCAGAACTGGTCCCAGCTCACGTTGGCCAGACCCGCGTCTATATATTTGGACAGGTCCTCATACACGCTTTCCTTCCAGGCGGCGCTGGCGGGGCCTACGTAAAGGGCTTCGCCCCTGTGGCTGTAGGAGGGCTGGAACTGGGGGATGGTCTCCTGTCCCTGGGTCCAGTTGTCCGGATTGCCGGTGGCGTTCCACTTTTTGGCCGACTCGGGATTCTGCAGCAGCACGCTGACGAAGGGGGTGAAGTAGCAGCCGTATTTCTCGTAGCAGTCCTTCAGGGCAAACATCTCCTGCTCGGTGCCCACCTGCCTGTTGATCCTCAGGGGGGTCTCAAACCAGTTTTCGGTCCAGCTCCAGGCGTTGATCTCCGTCAGGCCGTATTCGGCGGACTCCTTGGCCAGGGCGCGCATATCCTTCATGCGCCACTGGGGACTCAGCTCGTCATAGCCCCAGGCGATGGCCATCCAGATGCTGCGGATGCCCACTGCCTCGGCGATATGCTTTGACAGGGGATAGCGGCGGTGATGCTTTTTCTGCGCGTATTCGCGGAATACCTCTATGCCCTTTGCCCAGCCGCTGGCGTGGGGAGTGAATATCCACTCGGCGCTGTCAAAGCGGGCGCCGGGCTCTATGGTCCGGGTGTTCAGCATCAGCAGGCGGGCTTCCTTTTCGGAGTTGGCCAGGTGCACCCGCACGGGGATCTGCTCGTCCCAGCCCCACAGCTTGGGGAACATGGAGATGCCGCCGCCATAGCCGCCGTAGTCCAGCCACCGGAGAGGGGCGGTGCGGAACATGCCGCCAAAGCTCATCTGGGTCTGGCCGTTGGCACCGTCCATGCAGTATTGCTGGCACTTGCGGGCTTCGTCCATCTTCAGCTCTATGAAGGGCCGCAGATAGCCGGCCGTGTGCCTCAGTATGGTGTCAAAGTCGCCCTCAAAGGGCTGCAGGCCGGCAAAGTCGGGGAATATGACCTGCTCCACCGGCTTTTCGGACTTGTTTTCCACCCTGCATCTGGCGGAAATGCTCCTGCCGTCGGGCAGGGCTTCAAATATGACGGCGGCGCTGACGTCGCCCTCGGGGGCAAATTTGGCGCGGCTGGCTCCCAGCCGGTCCCAGCTCACAACTACCTTGTCCGCTTCCACCGAGATCTGGGCCCCCTGGGAAAAACGGGAGGCCAGGCGCAGAGGCTCGAATTCGGGCACGGGCCAGGCCACGTCTATGATGGACGCGTTGGCCGGGTCCGCCTTCAGCATGGTCTTGCCGGCGTATTCCAGGGAGAGGATGCTCCCCGTGGCTTTGTCAAAGGTCATATCAAGACCGTTCAGGTTCGCAGTGACTGTGTCTGCTTGCAGTGACATGGAAAATACTCCTATTAAAAAATGATGATCAAAAGGTTTGGCTTCAAGGCGCGCTCCTTGCTGTATGGATATTGACTCTCGGGTGTCACTATCATTATACCAAATCACAGCCGCCTTCGGCCCCGCCTGCGAAAGATTTGTCCTGTCATTGACAAAAAACTCCCGGTGGTTCCCTGTCAGCTGCGGTCAAAGGCCAGGGTCCTCACATTTGCCCTCTCCCGCAAGCGGGAGCAATGTATGGCCGGGATGACGATAGCGGGCCGCGCCTGCTCCGGCGGGCCGGGGTGAAAAGAGGGCTCCGCAAAGCGCGCTTTGCGGAGCCCTGTGTGTCCCGGGGGACTCTTTAGTTCTTCCTGAAACAGTAGATCAGCATGTCGGCGGACTTCAGCTCGGGTGTGGTCACCTTGAATTCGCCGGGCTGTATGGTCTGTGTGTCGATGAGATGCAGGGTCTCGTCATAGACCTCCATGGTGTAGGAGTCGGCTTCGCCGATCCAGGGGACCAGGTCATAGTAAAGCTCCAGTATTCTGGGGTCTTCCCGGTTGTTCATGACGGGCATGACCACGGAGTCGTTGTAGATATAGGCGCCCATGCTCACCCAGCTGGAGGCCCGGGTCTGCAGGCAGTCGCTTATAAAGGTGCCTTCGGTGAAATAAGGCATCCACTTGTCCTTGATGGCCTTGCAGTGCTTCAGGGCTGCGCCCAGGTCGGGATGGTTTTTCATCCAGTCGTTGCCGTTGAGGCCGGTGGCGTAGATGTTGCCGGAGGGGTGCTCCAGCTTGCGGGGCATGGCGTTCACCAGGTTGTTCATGATAAAGGTGTTTTTGGCCTTTTTGGCGTCGCCGGAGTTGTTCACGTTGATGCGGGGATACTTGAACACGCTGTTGAAGGCGTCATAGCCGTTGTGGCCGCCCCAGTCCCAGGTGTAGTCCAGCAGCTCCACGTCAAACTCCATGGTCCACAGCTCTTCGCCGGAGAAGGAGCTGTCGGGGTCCACGGACTTGCTGCGGTCGATAATGCGCCGGGCCAGGTCAAACATCTGCTTGTCCGGGTTGTCATTCCAGAACTGGTCCCAGCTCACGTTGGCCAGGCCCGCGTCGATATATTTGGACAGGTCTTCGTACACGCTGTCCTTCCAGGCGGCGCTGGCGGGGCCTACGTAGAGGGCTTCGCCCGCGTGGCTGTAGGAGGGCTGGAACTGGGGGATAGTCTCCTGTCCCTGGGTCCAGTTGTCCGGGTTGCCGGTGGCGTTCCACTTTTTGGCCGACTCCGGGTTTTGCAGCAGCACGCTGACGAAGGGGGTGAAGTAGCAGCCGTATTTTTCGTAGCAGTCCTTCAGGGCAAACATATCCTTCTCGGTGCCCACCTGTCTGTTGATGCGTATGGGAGTTTCGAAGCAGGTCTCGGTCCAGCCCCAGGCGTTGATCTCGGTCAAGCCGTATTCGGCGGACTCTTTGGCCAGGGCGGGCATATCCTTTATCCGCCACTGGGCGTCCATTTCGTCAAAGCCCCAGCCGGTGGCCATCCAGATGCTGCGGAAGCCCACGGCCTCGGCGATATGCTTGGCCAGGGGATACTTGCGGTGGTGCTTCTTCTGCGCAAATTCTCTGAATACCTCGATGCCCTTCGCCCAGCCGCTGGTGTGGGGGGTGAGCACCCACTCGGCGCTGACGAAGCTTGCGCCGGGCTCTATGGTCTGTGTATTCAGCATCAAGAGGCGGGCTTCCTTTTCCGAGTCGGCCAGATGCACGCGGACGGGGATCTGGGCGTCCCAGCCCCACAGTTTGGGGAACATGGAGATGCCGCCGCCGTAGCCGCCGTAGTCCAGCCATCTCAGAGGGGCGGTGCGGAACATGCCGCCGAAGCTGAACTGGGTCTGGCTGTTGGCGCCGTCCATGCAGTACTGGGTGGACTTGCGCCCTTCGTCCATCTTCAGCTCGATAAAGGGCCGCAGATAGCCGGCGGTGTGCTTCAGTATGGTGTCAAAGTCGCCCTCAAAGGGCTGCAGTCCGGCAAAGTCGGGGAATATGACCTGCTCTACGGGCTTTTCGGACTTGTTGTCCACCTTGCACACGGCGGAGATGCTTCTGCCGTCGGGCAGGGCTTCAAAGATGACGGCGGCGCTGACGTCGCCCTCGGGGGCAAATTTGGCGCGGCTGGCTCCCAGCCGGTCCCAGCTCACCACCACCTTGCCCTCGGTCACGGAGATCTGGGCTCCCTCGGAAAAACGGGAGGCCAGCCTCAGAGGCTCAAACTCGGGTATGGGGTAAGCCACGTCTATGATGGACGCATTGGCGGGGTCTGCCTTCAGGATGGTCTTGCCCGCATATTCCATGGCGAGAATGCTGCCGGTGGCCTTGTCAAAGGTCATCTCAAGACCGTTCAGGTTCGCAGTGACTGTGTCTGCTTGCAGTGACATTGAAAATGCTCCTATAAAAATAAAGATAATACACAACAAAAGGCTTGGTTTCAAGTTTTGCTCCATGCTATAAGAATATTGACCCGCGGGGGTCACTTTCATTATAGCAAATAAAGGCCGCCGGCGGCCCTTCTTCCGCAAAAAAACACAAAAAATGCTCTCCGGCCTCATTGACAAAAAGCTCCGGATAGGGTATATTGATGATGAATACATCGGGGAGTCCCTTATGAAAGCTATTTTGATCGCGGCGGCCCTGCTGCTGCTGGCCGCCGCCTCCTTCGGACAGGACTTCGTCCCGGAGACCGTGGACGAGGACGGCGAATACGTGACGGCGGACAAAGCCGGCCGGCGGGCCGTGGCGCTGGCCGACAAGCCGGGCATGCGGTATCTGTATTACAGACTGACGGACAGAAGCGCCGTGCCCGCAGAGCCCGCCCTGGCCATAGAATACTACGCCGACACCCCCTGTGGGGTGGACGTGCAGTACAATTCTTCCAACGGCGACCATTTCACCGGAGCCGGCTTTACCTGCCGGGAGGGGGAGTGGACCCGGGTCACGGTGCCCTTGCCCCGCTTTGAGCCCCGCGGCGCCATGCACGAGGGCTGCGACGTGAGGCTGGTCATCAACGACTGGCGCTTCGACAGCTTTATGCCCAAAAACCGGGTCTTTATAAGCTCCGTCACTCTCACGGAAAACAAGGGAAAGCCGGAGCCGGTCCGGCCCCTCTATGAATTCCGCCGGCCTCAGGGCGCGGAATACGTGATGGGCAACGACCTGTCCTATGCCAAGGCTCCCGTTTACAGGCGGCAGAAGGTGGACGTGGTCCAGAGCTATATCACCTGGGGCGGCATAGAAAAGAGCACCGGCGAATACGACTGGACCTACTGGGACAGGCAGGCGGAGCTCCTGAGAGAGTGGGGCTTCAAGCTGCAGGCCTTTATAGCGGCCGGCCCTTCCTGCGCCACTCCGGCCTGGTATCTGGCTTCCCCGGAGCACGTGGGGGCTGTGTGCCTGGAGCACGGCGAGGAGACCAAGATAGAGAGCGTGTGGAACACGGCCATCGACAGCCACATCCGGAGCTTTTTGGAGGCCTTTTACGCGAGATACAGGGACATACTCTACAGCGTGGAATTCGGCATCTCGGGAGACTTCGGCGAGACCATCTACCCTTACTGGGGCGTGCCCTGGACCTTCGCCGTCAACGGGGACTATCACACCCATCCGGGCTACTGGTGCGGAGACCCTCTGGCCCGCAGGGATTTTGCCGCGTCCATGCAGAAAAAATACGGCTCCGTCTCCCGGCTGAACGCCGCCTGGCACACGGACTTTGCCTCCTTTGACGAGGAGCTGATGCCCTTTGAGGACGAGAAGAGCAAGGACGCCTATTTTGACGCCCTCACTCCCGAGACCCGGCGCAGATGGTATGACCTGGTGGACTGGTACCGTGACAGTATGGAGCGGCTGGCCTCAAGGTGGCTGGACATATCCGACGGCATATTCACAGACACTCCCGTCTATCTGGCGGTGGGAGGCCATTCCTCCCCGGAGCAGGGCTGCCTGTTCTCCCACATAGCCAAGCTGGCGGCGCAGCGCGGAGCCGGGGTGAGGATCACCAACGAGATGTCCGAATACACCTTCAACGTGACCGGCAACCGCTATATGTCCGACTCGTGCCGTCTCTACGGAGCCCCCTGCGGCTTTGAGCCAGGGGACAAGGTGGACGTGAACGGCGTGACCGCCAGGGTCTTCGGAGCGGCCACCTGCGGCGTGAAGCAGTACTTTGACTTTGACCACAACGGCCTGGCCTCGCAGGAGTATATGGACAGGCAGCTGGAGCTGCTGCCCTATCTGAACAAGGGCTACAAGCCCATAAGGAACGTGGCTCTGTGGTATCCCGACAGGGACCTCTCTCTGTATCTGGACCTGGGCGCCTACATGTCCCGGACCATACCCCTCATGCGCAATATGGCAGACGTCACCATAGCCGATTCGCAGACTGTCTCGGACGGCATCCTGGAGGGCATGTCTGTCCTGGTGCTGTGGAACGCCACGGTGTTTGAGGAGGAAGACCTGCGGAACATAGGCCGCTTTGTCCGTGAGGGCGGACGGGTGTTCGCTCTGGACTGCAAGTCGCCTGTCACGGTCTCCGGCCGGCCGGCAGAGATACCGGGCCTTACCGTGGTGCCGGACTTTGCCGCCCTGCAACAGGCGGTAAACCGGGTCCTCGAAGAGCGGGGAGAGTGCAGATACCCCTGCGTGAAGAACGTGTTTGTCAGCCGGGTGGGCCCCCGCAAGGCCCTGGTGTTCAACCAAAACGGCTTTGAGGCGTCGGTGCAGATCACCATGGAGGGCAAGACCAAGCTCTGCTCCGTGCCCGCCCACGACATGAAGGAATTCGAATTCTAAAAGGAACAAGGTATATTATGAGAGTAAACAGTGTGTTTGTCAAAAGCCCGTTCAACTACGAGCTGCGAAACGTGGAGCTGCCCGCCCTCAAGGCGGACGAGGCTCTGGTGGAGATCATAGCCTGCGGCATATGCGGCTATGACATGGAGATATCGGCCTGCCTGTCCCCCAACGGCTACACCGCCCTGGGCCACGAATACGTGGGCGTGGTGCGCGAGGTGGGCGGCGCCGTGGACAACGTGAAGCCCGGCGACCGGGTGACGGCGGAGTCCTCCACCTTTTGCGGAGTGTGCGACGACTGCCGCAACGAGCGCGTGGACCTGTGCCGCAATCTGAAGACCAGCTCCAACGGCTACGCCCAGGGCTTTGCCGAAATGACGGTGGTGCCCGCCAGGAGCCTGGTGGTGTGCAACGACATAGACCCCCTGACCGCCGTGCTGAGCGAGCCTGCCGGCGTGTCCTTTGACCTGGTAAAGACCGCCGAGGTGCAGATCACCGACGACGTGCTGATAGTGGGCATGGGCCCCATCGGCTTTATGGCCCTGCAGATAGCCCGCAAGATCACTGCCGGCCGCGTGGCGGTGGTGGACCGCCACGAAAACAGGCGGCAGATGGCCATGGATTCGGGAGCCGACGTGGCCTACGCAAGCATTGACGACATGCCCTCGGAGGAGACCTTTGGCAAGATATTGCTGACGGCTGTCCCCCAGCTGCTGCCCGCCTGCATCCTCAGGGCCCGCTACGGCGGCTATATAGCCTTTTTGGGCAGCAATTTCAGGGACGGCAACACGGTGCCTCTGGACACGGGCATCATACATTTCAACAGGCTGCAGCTCAGGAGCTCCTTTGCTTCGCCGGCCACCTTCTTCCCCTGGGTGCACAAGCTCATGCGGGCGGGGGTCATAGACGGCAGCAGGATAGTGACGGGCGTGTACAAGCTGAGCAACTACAAGGCGGCCTTTGACAAGCTCAGGAGCGACAAGGACCACGCCATGAAGGTGGTGGTGGTAAACGACAATTCGGGTATCGAGGAGAAGATATGATGAAAGCAGGAGTTATTGGCTGCGGGACTATCTCAAAGTTCCACGTTGACGGATTCAGGGAAGCCGGCTGCGAGCTGGGCTGGTTTTGCGACATAGACCCGGCGAGATCCGGGGCCTATCAGGCCTTGTATCCCGGCTCAAAGACTACCGCGGACTACAGAGACGTGCTGGCGGACCCGGAGGTGTCTGTGGTGGCGGTGTGCACCCTCACCAGTCTGCACAACGAGGTGGTGAAGGCAGCCATCGCGGCAGGCAAGGCCGTGATATGCGAGAAGACCCTGGGCATGAACGCCGCCGACGCTCTGGACATGTGCCTTTTTGCCGAGGAAAAGAAGGCCTTTTTGTCCACGGGCTACATGAAGCGCTTTTTCCCGGCCGTGCAAAAGGCGGAGGAGCTGCTGAAGGGCAGAAGGATAGTGTCGGTGTATGCCAAGACCTACCAGCCCTTCCCGGGCCTCTATCTGGGAGACCCCTCTCAGCAAAAGGCCACCGGTGATTTTCTCCGGGACTATATGGGCGGAGGCGTGGTAGTGTGCGGCGGCAGCCACATCATGGACCTGCTGCACTTCTTCTGCGGACTGCCCACGGCCTGCGCCGGTCAGCTGGATACGGTCCCCGGCAGCGACGACTTTGACAGAGACGCCAACGCCCTCTTCTGGTTTGAAAACGGAGCCGTGGCCCACTTCGAAGCCTACTGGCACGAATACGCCAAGGGCGGCTTTGAGCAAAACGGCTGGGATGAGGAGATACGCATCAACACCCCGGACGGCGCCGTGATAGTGAAGACCCCTCTGTGGCACAAGCCGGAAAACAATGCGGCCCGGGTCTCCTGGCTGGACGCCGTGACCGGCGAATACACCGAATACAGATACGAGGCGGTGAACTCCTTCACCCTCCACGAGATAGAAGAAGTGAAGCGCGTCGCCGAGGGCAAGGCCCCTGCGGTGGACGGCTGGGACGGCTACGTGGCCGACGTGATGATAGACGCGGTCAAGCTGGCTTCCCGCACCGGCGACAAGGTGCAGATCGCCTTTGACAAGGCCATGCCCCGGAAATAGGCAGCCGATAACACAGCCCCGCAGGCGCTTGCAGCAAAGCGCCTGCGGGGCTTGCAGCAATGAGCGCCATTTCGGCGGTCAGTCTGCAAGTCATTTCGGCGGTGAGCGCAAGCGAAACCGGTAAGAGATCCCCTGTAACGGAAGGACAGGCCCTCCGGGGGAGGTCGGGCGGCTGATTTGCCCCCGCAGAAGGGCTGCGGGGGGCCCAAAGCCCCGGGTTTTGTGGTATAATAAAGAGGAACTCATTTGAATAATATCGGGGGACTTATGAAGGCAGTCTTGATACTTATGCTCCTGCTTATGTGCGGGACCTGGTGCCTGGCCGCTCCTGCGGCGCGGGAAGAAAAGGGCAATATCGTGCTGGACAACGGCAAGTGCCGCATCGTGCTGGACCGGCAGGCCCGGTTCGTCAGAGGCGAAAACGGCCCTCTTGCCGGCTCCTGGTTTGACGTGACTCTGGAGGACCGCAAGGGCTTTTTGCCCTGGGAATACTGGCAGGAGGGCTCCGTCAGCTCCTTTGCGGGTGACTCTTCCGCCGAGGTCAGGCTCTCTCAGGACAAAACAGCGGCCGCGGCCGAATTCGTCTTCCGGCCGGCGGGCATGGAGATCACCGCCCGGGTCAGACTGGACAGCGACGCCGAGGGCGGCCGCTATTCGGTGACAGCCAAGGCTCTGGACGAGACTTCGCTGGTGGACATCATCGACTTTACCCTGTCGGACATGACCGTGCCCGAGGGCTGGTTCCTGTTTCCGGAGACGCTGGGCATGCGTATCAGGCCCGGGGTCTTTGAGCCCGGTGACCGCAAGACCGCTCCCTATCCCGGCTTTATGTATATGCAGTGGCTGGACCTCTTCAATGACGAGGGCGGCGTGTATATGGGCTGCGAGGACGGCTACGGCTACACCAAAAAGATGTATGTGGGGAGGAGCGATGAAGGCCGCGAGCTCATGGGCTTTTCCTTCACAGGCTGCTGGGTGGCCGAAAAGGGGGATAGCTGGACTACTCCCGACGTATATATAGTGTCCCACAAGGGGGACTGGAGAAAGGGCGCCGACCTCTACCGGCCCTTTGCCCGGCAGGCCTTCGGCAATCTGCAGACCCCCAACCATATCCTGGAAATGCCCGCCTCCAACTGCTGGCTGCAGCATCATCTGTCCAATGCCGACGTGTGGAAGCTCTTCGAGATCCACGCCTCCGCGCCCATACATGCCAGCTACCTGAGCAAGACCGTGAATACCTCCATTCCCGAGGGCTGGGACGGCATTTTCGGCAGCGGTCTGGAATTCAGCGAGACCTTCGAAAACATCAAGCGGCTGGGAGGCTACACTGCCCTCTTCACCTTTGACAGGGCGCCGCTGATGGGCAAGCCCAACTTTGCCGACTATGCCCAGAAATGGGCTAACGTCAAGCGCAGCGGCGTGTGGGAGGAGGCCTTCATAGACATGATGCCCTCCGCCTTTGACAAGGATTTCCGCAAGCAGCGCGTGGACGAGGCGGTCCGCTGGGTAAAGGACTTCGGTCTGGACGAGATACACTACGACACAGAGGGCACCAGCGGCGACAGCCCCACCGTGGGCACCGGTATGGCCGGGGGCCCCTGCTACCGCAGCGATATAGGCGCCCGTCCCAACGAGACGCCCCACTACTTCAAGCTCCTTTACCGGGAGACCGTGGAGGCCTGCCGCAAGCTGAACCCCGACTTCACCATCAGGGCGGAGCACTGCGCCGACTTTTTCTATCCCGAGTTCGGCCATTCCACGGCCCACTTCTATTACAGCTGCAACGATGAGGCCGAGCGGGCAGGCTGGAAGCCCGGCAAGGATTATTATCTCATGCCCGAGGTTTTCCGCTATACTCTGCCCGAATTCGCCCAGGTGCAGATGCCCTCTGTCTCCAACTCCGAATACTGGATGTACGCCTACGGCATGGGCCACGGTTTCCACGGAGGGGGCTCCAACTGCACCTTTGACGTGAAGATACGCGACGCCGAGGAGGGCAGCCTGGGCGGCCGCTACAACTACTACAACACCGACTGGTTCCGCTACTATGACTGGCGCGTGGGCTTCTGGGAAGCCACTCTGGAGTGCCGGCAGATGGACACGGAGGTCTATGCCGATCTGGGCAGGGGCTGGCAGTACGCCGGCCTGGAATGCGACGTGAACGCCGTAAGCCACCTGGGCAAAAACCGGCAGGTGGTGCTGGGCGAGCTGCGGCCCTATGAGATGTCTTCGAGCCATTATATCAGCTACGTGAAGGAATTCGGCACCGATATGACTCTGCGGCCCTTCCGCATCAAGTTCCCGGTACGTATTCCCGGCGCGTCCTACTATCTCTACACCCCCACCGGCTCAAAGGAGATCAAGCCGGAGATCCGGGACGGGGAGGCTGTGGTCTCCATAGAAAACACCCGCCTCTTTGCCATTGAGGCAGTGGCCGGGCCTTCAGTGAGGCTGATAATGCCCCGCAAGGCGGCCATTACCGGCCGGGAAGCGGAGATAACCGTGGCCTATGCCAACGCCAAAGCGGGGAGCCTGTCCGTGGTCCTGCCCGAAGGCTGGGAAAAGCCGGGGAAGATATCCATACCCGCCGGAACAGGGGAGAAAACCTTCAGGGTGAAGGTGCCCGAAGGGCTCTTCGGCCGCAACTATCCCGTGAAGGCCGTATATACCGCCGGCGGCGCAAAGCTCACCTGCGCCGGACACCTGGCGGTGGCGGAGCCCTGGAGCGTGGGCTATTATTTCACCGACGCCGACGGCCGGGACGTGCTCACCCAGGGCAAGAGAGCCTATCTGAAGGTGGTGGTGGTGAACAATCAGCCCGACAGCCACAAGGCGGAGGTCTTCGTCACCGGAGGAGCCGGCGACTTTGACGACTCGGCGGAACTGGAGGGCGTACCCCTTGACGTTCTTACCGCCGAGAAGTCGGAGCTGAAGGAATGGCTGAACAAGGCAAGGCCCGGCTTTGAGCCCGGCTGCGCCATGGCCTTTGAATGGTCCTTCGAAGTGAAGGGGCCCCTGGCGGAGCCCGTCCATATCAGCGTCAGGGCCGACGGCAAGGAGATACTGGCCGAGGACTGCTTCCCCCGGGTGCAGGTCATGGATCTGAACGGCGAATGGAAGCTCTTCCCCCAGCCCCGCCACCGGTCCAATCACGCCGGCGTGGAGGGAGTGGACGCGCTGGATCTCTTCTACGCCACCGAGGACTGCTTTGACGGCAACTGGGAGACCATCGAGACTCCCTTTGTCCCCAAGGAGCGTCCCGACGCATACTGGACCTATTACAGAAAGATGGTGTATATCCCCGCCGAATGGCAGGGGGCCGACCTGTATCTGAAGGTGGGGGCTCTCGGCGCCCCCTGGCAGCACGGCACTCTCAACCTGTGCTACGTGAACAGCTATCCCTGCGGCCGCCTGCGCTACAACGGTGAGGTGAAGCTGAATACCTGGCTGAAATACGGCTCCTGGAACCTGATCACTATATGCTCCCTCTCTGCCAACAGGCTGGAGGATCCCGTTATAGTGTGCAAGCGGGCTCCCGTTCCCGACAGGCTGAAGGAAGCGGCCAATCCCGCCATAGACGGCATGTTCCTGCAGCTGGGCAGCACCACCTTCGGCTACGGCTTGTCCAGAGGGCCCATCAGGGGCCACGACATGGCTGACGGCCTGCACCTGCTGGCCAAGGATATAGGCGAACAGAACTACTGCTACGTGAGCGTAGCCGACGAATACGCCTATGAAGTGGACGGGGACTACGAGGTGACGGTGGAATACCTGGCCCGGGGAGGCGAGTTCACGGTGGAATACGACTCCCACGACCCGGAGGGCATACTTGACGGCACCTTTACCATGGCCGGCAAGGTGTCCTTTGCCGATACAGGCAAATGGGAGATCTCCACGGTGACGCTGCCCGGGGCCCGCTTTGCCAACCGTATGTTCGGAGCGGACTTCCGCATAGGCCGCACCAAGGGCGACGAGCTGGTCATAAGAAAGGTGAGCATCAGGAAGAAAGGGGAATAGATCCTATTGAGTGAAAACCTGATTAACGGCCTGATACTGACACTGGCCGTGTTCATGGGCTGCGCCTATTACGTGGCCATGAAGCCCGTGAATATGAGGGTGGCCCACGAGTCCCATATACCCCTGTTCAACGCCCTGTTTTCCGCGGTGGGCGTATTGCTGCTCCTGGCATATTCCCTGTGGACGAACACGGGGCTGTATCTGCCCCCTGCCGGCATAGGCGCCGCGGCGGGCTACGGCGTCATCGCCACTCTGGCGGTGTTTGCCCATATGAAGGCCCTGGAGCGGGGACCCGTGTCCCTCACCTCCCTGTTTGCCAAGTTTTGCCTGGTGCTGCCTCTGGGGTATTCCTTTTTGTTTTTGCATGAGCAGGCGACCCTCTTCAGGGTGTCGGGCATCCTGCTGATATGCGTGTGCATAGTGATCTTTGCCGATCCCCGCAAAGGGGACAGGGAAAGGCTCTCCCGGGGCTGGCTGGCGGCGGCTCTGTCGCTGATGGTATGTAATGGCGCGGTGCAGCTCATAGGCAAGATATACGCCATGAGCTCCGCCAACGAATATCAGAATGCCTTTCTCCTGTGGGCCTTCGGCTTTGAGACCCTGGCGGCGCTGGCCATATTTCTGCGCCTGTCCCGGGGCAAAAGCCGGGAGTGCGCCCGGGCCTTTGTGACCCCGGCAGTGCTGGGCCTTTCGGTCTTTATAGCCGTGGCGGCCCTCAGCATGAATTTTGCCATAGTGGCCCTGGCCACCCGGATGGACGGCTCGGTGTTTTTCCCCATCTATTCGGGAGGGCCCCTCATACTCATAGCCCTGGCGGGCTACCTGATATTCAGAGAGGAAATGACCTTCCGAAAGGTGACGGGCATCCTCCTGGGCATCGGAGCTATAGTGCTCCTGAATCTGTGAAGCTATGATCAAAAAGACTATTCTTGCATTTTTGCTCCTGGCGGCCCTTATCCCGGCCGCGGCCGACGTGTACGACTTTGACGGCTCCATGACCGAAGCCTGCCTCCGGGCCTATCTGGCCCGGGCCGCCGGCTGGAACGGCATATGCTGCCTGGGCCAGGAGTTCCCCGAGAAATATCACGATGACAGCCTCAGGGCGGTGGCCAACGTCAAGCCCATGTATATCAGCCGGGCAGTGCTGGCCTGGGAGACCCCCAAGGACCCGGAGGCCCATTTCAAAAGGGCGGCGGACAGCGCCGCCGAGCTCCACGCCATAGACAGCCGCATCCTGCTGGAGGCGGCCATATTCGAAGCGGTGTACAGCCTGGAGGACGGTCCTGACGTGGACCGGATACCCATACCCGCCCGGGTGTTCGAGGCCTTTGGCCTGCCGGCAGAGGACAGATGCTTCCGCTACGAGGACATGCTGTTTCCCGACGGCAGATACAGGGACTACTGGGGCAAGGGCATTTCCGTGCCCGACATTACCCGCACGGAGACCCGGATGTGGGAGTATTACCGGGCCTGCCGGTATATAGACGCCGGCTATGAAGCCATCAATTTCGGCGCGGTGGAGCTGACGGGAGTGGACGACACGGGCCTGGAAGCCCGGGCCCAGGTGCTCTCCCTGGTGAGAGCCTACGGCAGGCAGCATGCCCGCCGGCACTGCGTGCTGTGCACCGGCCACCTGAAGGCGGGCTCCGCCCTCAGGGACGGACGGCTGCTATGGGACCTGGCGGAGTTTCCACTCCGACTGGTGACAGGCACGGAGCCCATCACCGCTTCCATTCAGCCGGGCCACAGAGACGCCACCTACGGTACTCTCCCCGGTGGGCAGCACCCCATGGGCTGGCAGACGGCGGCTCTGCCCTGCCTCTACGAGTTTGACAACTATCTCTCCGGCATAGACGCCCGGAATATCTACGCCGTGTGGGGCACCGACGAGACCAGCTGGTTTGCGAGCTGCAAGCCGGGCTACAGGAACTATTTTCTCAAATACGCGGCGGACCGCATCAGCCGCATCACGGTGAACGGCTTTCTCATGATGCCCTGCGGCAGGCCCTGCCGGGTGCCTCTCGTGAAGCCGCAGCAATACGTATATCTGTGCAACGAGCCCTCCGAGGCCTGTCCCATAGGAGGCGGCCAGGAGGACACCATCAAGGCCCTCTTCGAGCGCCGCTACGACCTGGCTCCCGCTCCCGCCCTCAGGGAGCCGGACAAGCGGGAGAGGGGAGAGCAGCTGGGCTTTGACCCCATGGACGGCGGCATAGGGGAGCGGCTGTTCCGCAAGGCGGAGTCTTACACGGCGCCCAACTATACCAACGGCTATATCAAAGACGTGTTTGACGTCTACGGAGTATCGCCCGCCCCCGAGAAGCCCGCCGATTTTGTCCCCGGGCCAAAGCAGGCCGGCATCAGCCCGGCGGGGCTGGCCCTGGACGGGCCCACTGTGGAGGTCAGGAGCTTTCCGGAGATATCCGGGGGCTCTCTCACGGTGTATGCGGCCTTTATGCTGTCGCCGGAGGTCTGGGAGGATTCGTTTATGCTGCTGGAAAAGTATTCCTTTATGAAGAGCGGGTGGTACGTGAAGTATTACAAGCCCGAGGACAGCCTGTATGCGGAGATATTTGACGGCAGCGGCGAGCGCAGGACCGTGGACTTTCCCGTCCCCCGGGACGGCGGGCTCCACCGCATCTGCTTTGTGTGCGACGGCAAGCGCCTGTCCGCCTATCTGGACGGGGCCCTCGCGGACAAGACGCCGGCGGGCAGCATAGTCCCCGACGCCACCAACCTGATCCTGTCCGGGGGCCTCGCGGGCACCCTGTCCGATATCAGGATATACAACTACGCCCTGTCCCAAAGAGACGCGGAGAGGCTCAGCTCCGGCCTGATGGAGGAGGAGCCCGAGGAGGAGCCGGATCTGGTGATCTTCGGCGAGATACGCCGCCGGGGCCGGGGCTTCGGCATCAGTATAGGCTTTTAGAAAAAAAAGGCGGCCCTGAGGGGCCGCTTTATTTTATCCTCTGTCCGATGCCGGCGGTGACCCGGTACACCCGGTCGGCTCTGGCCGCCAGCAGGCAGCAGAGCCTGCCGGTCACGTCCCGCCACAGCCGGTTTTCCGGCTCTGCGGGCACCACGCCGCAGCCCAGCTGGTCGCAGACGAACACCGTGTCCGGGTGCCGGTCCGCAAAGGCCAGCAGCTCTGCCTCCGGGTCTCTCTTCTCCGCCAGGGCCTGCCGGACCCAGCTCTGCAGATTGTATATCACGGGCTTGGGCGTCAGCTCTCCGTCCGCCGCGCTGTCCGGCGTCAGGCCGTGAAGGGTCAGGGCGAACTGCAGCTTGCCCTGGCTCCTGCCCCCTATGATGAGCTCCATATTTTTCTTCTCACAGACACAGGCCGGCCGCGGCGAAGACCGCTTCGGACACGGTGATGAGCCAGCCCAGGGTGTCGCCGTTGATGCCTCCGAACTCCTTTTCCGTCATGCGGCGGAAGCCCTTGAGTATCCCCGCGGACAGGAGCAGGCACAACGCCGCCTCGGGGATGGAGATGTAGGCCAGGGCCGCGTAGCACAATACCGCTATGACTATGAGGCATCTCCGGACATAGCGGGTGTCCGCCGTCTTTTGGAAGGCGGCCGCCATGCCTTCGTCACGCATAAGAGGGAGACGGAGCAGGGCCGCGGCGGCGAAGCAGCGGCTCAGGACAAAGCCTATGGCGCAGACGTAGAGGCCCTTTTGGTTCAGGCCGCCCATGACTCCTGCCATGAACACAAGCATGCACACCAGGCCTATGACGGCAAAGGCTCCCAGGCGGGGGTCCTTGAGTATCCTCATGCGTTCTTCCCTGTCTCTGCAGGCAGCGAGGGCGTCGGTCACGTCGCAAAAGCCGTCCAGGTGTATGCCGCCTGTGACCAGCACGTAAGCTGCGGCAATGAGCGCGCCCCTGGCGCAGTCCGGCAGATACACCCGGGCCGTCAGGGAGGCTATGACAATGACTATCACTCCCAGCACCGCTCCCGCCAGAGGCATCCAGCACAGGGACCGGGAGAGGTTTTCCGGTTTCCAGGCCAGCTGCGGAACGGGCAGCCTGGTCCAGACGGACAGGGCTGTCACCATGCTGCGCACGGCCTTTTTCTTCAATAGTCTGACACACTTTCTGTTCATTTGATCTTCACTCCTATGCCGGCTACCGCTTCGGTGACCGTGTCTGCCATCGCGGCGATGGCGCAATTGAGACGCCCCAGGGCGTCCATGTATTCCAGCACCGAGGGCGAATAGCTCCCGGCGTCATCAAATATCTCGTTGGTGACTATGACCAGATGAGCGGTCTTTTGTCTCAGGCGGTCTATGCCCGCCAGTATCCTGTCTGCCGCCCGGTCTCCCGGGGTGGGGACGTCAAACATTTCGTTGGCCAGCAGGTTGGGGAGGCATTCCAGCAGGCACACGCCCCGCACGTCGGCGCCGCCTATGTCCGTGTAGCGCTCCACCGTGACAAAGCCCAGGCCCCGGCGCCTCTCCCGGTGCAGGCGCACCTTTTCCTCGCCCTCTCTGTCCCATATCCGCATGGTGGCCAGATAGATGAGGGGACCGCCTCCGGCCAGGCTCACGCACTGAGCCTCCGCCAGGGCCGACTTGCCGTTGGAGGCGCCTCCGGTCACAAGGGACAGCATTCAGCCCTCCTCATAAAACACGGGCAGTTCTTCGAACACCCCTATGGCCATGTCCAGCAGGGGCAGCAGGGCCGCTGCGCCGGTGCCTTCGCCCAGAGCCATACCGAACCGGAGCCCGGCCTCCATGCCCAGCCTGTCCAGCACCGCTGCCGCGGCGGGCTCCGCCGAGGCGTGGGAGGGTATGACGTAGTCCCGGGCGGCAGGGCAGAGCATGACCGCCAGCAGGGCGCTGACGGAGGAGATGAGCCCGTCCATGACCACCGGGACCCCATAGACGGCCCCCCCGATGAACGCGCCGCACATGGCGCCTATATCAAAGCCCCCCAGCCTGGCCAGCAGGTCCAGAGGGTCCGAGGGGTCGGGTCTGTTGGCGGCTATGCCTTCCGTGATGACCCGTATCTTGCGTTCAAGGCCCCCTTCGCCGAGGCCGCTGCCGGGGCCGGTGATATCACTCACCGGCAGTCCGGTGAGGACCGAGGCGATGGCCGTGGAGGTGGAGGTGTTGCCTATGCCTATCTCCCCGGCGCAAAAGAGGCTGTAGTCTTCCCGCCTGTCCCGGACGGCTTCTATGCCGGTGATCACAGACTGCTCCGCCTGCTCCCGGGTCATGGCGGGCCCCCGGCGAAAGCTCTTGGTGCCCCGGCATATCTTTTTGTCTATGGTCCCCGCCACGTCGGTGAGCATGCCCACGTCATAGAGCAGCAGATCCGCCCCCGCCTGTTTGGCCATTACGGCCACGGAGGTCTTTCCCTGCAGCATCAGCTCCGCCAGAAAGGAGGTCACCTCCGATGGGGACTCGGTGATGTTTTCCCGGCAGATGCCGTTGTCCGAGGCAAACACCAGTATGCACCGGCGGCTGAAGTCCAGGTCCGGCCTGATGGCGCAGAGACGGGCCACCATGGGCTCCAGAAGCCCCAGGGCTCCCCGGGGCTTGGCCAGGGTGTTCCACCGCTTCAGGGCCTGCTCGTAGAGGGCCGCGTCAAAGGGACGGGCCCGGGATATGTAGTCGCTGAGTGTCGTCATAAGCGTGTCCTCTATGCCCACAGCTCTCCCAGCTGCCGGAACCACTCCCTCACGTCCATGCCGTAAACCTGCTGCAGGTGGGCGGGGGACAGGGCCTCCTCTATGGGCCCCAGGGCCACGGTCCTGCCCCTGTCCAGGAGCAGGGCCTCGGTGCCGTAGAGCCGGGCCAGGCTCAGGTCGTGGACCACCGACACCACGGCGCCGCCGGTGTCCCGGAGCCACTTCTGTATCAGGTCAAACACCTGCTTCTGATATATGAGGTCCAGGTGGTTGGTGGGCTCGTCCAGCAGCATGATGCGGGTGTTCTGACAGAGGAGCTGCGCCAAAAAGCACCGCTGCAGCTCGCCTCCCGACAGGGTGGTGACGGACTGGTCCTTCAGGGCCGTCAGCCCCGTCTTTTCCAAAGCGTCGTCTATATAGCGCCGGTTGTCCGACCTTCTGAACAGCCCCTCGTTCCAGGGATATCTGCCCATGGCCACTATTTCTTCCACCGTGAAGGCGTAGCCCACGCTGTGGTTCTGCATCAGCATGCCCATAAAGCGGGCCGTCTCCCGGGGCTTCTGGTTTTTCAGGTCCTTGCCGTTGACCCTGATCTGCCCCGTGTAGGGCGCCGAGCCGCTGACGGCGTTGAGCAGGGTGCTTTTGCCCGCCCCGTTGGGCCCGGCCACCATGAGCCAGGAGCCGGGGTTGACGCGCAGGCTGACGTCGGAGAGTACCTGCAGAGCTCCGTAGGACACGGATACGTGATCGAGTGACAGCATTATCTGAGCCTTGACGAATGATAGAATATATACACAAAGACGATAGAGCCCACAAAGGAGGTGATGACTCCTATGGGGAGCTCCAGAGGCCTCATGATCACTCTGGCCAGCAGGTCCGCCAGCATGAGGAATATGGCGCCGGCAAAGACGCAGGCCGGCAGCAGCCTCTTGTGATTGGCGCCTATGACCAGCCGGGTCATATGGGGGATCACCAGTCCGGCAAAGCCGATGGTGCCGCCCACGGATACGGAGGCGCCTATGAGCCCGGACACGCAGATGAGTATGATGAGCTTGACCCGGCGCACGTCTATGCCTATGTGGCGGGCGTTTTCCTCTCCGGCGCTGAAGGCGTTCAGCTCCTCGCAGTGCCACAGGATGCCCGCTCCGAACAGGGCCAGGGACACCAGCAGCAGCAGACAGTCTCCGTAGCCGGAGCCCGCCAGGGAGCCCATGGTCCAGAACATGATGGTCTTGATCCTGTCTCCCGCAAAGGTGATGAGCAGGCTGGTGATGCTGCCCGCAAACATGGTGAAGATGACGCCTATGAGAATGATGGTGTTGGTGGAGAGGGAGCAGTCTATCTTGTAGGCCAGGGACATGATGATGAGCAGGGACAAAAAGGCGCAGAGGATGGCGGACATGGCGGTGCCCAGCCCCTCAAACAGGCTGAAGCGGGCTGCTATGGCCAATATGGCCCCCAGAGCCGCTCCGCTGCTGACGCCCAGGGTGGAGCCGTCCGCCAGAGGGTTCCGGAGGAGGCCCTGCATGGCGCCGCCGGCCAGAGCCAAAGCGGCTCCCGTGAGTGCCGTACACAGCACTCGCGGGAGACGTATCTCGGTGATGATGGAATAGTAGGCCGTGTGGGAGTTCCTGCCTGCCAGCAGGTCTCCGACGGCCTCAAGCACTTTCCCCGCAGGCACGCTGACGCTGCCGGCCGCCGTGCACAGGACAGCGGCGGCTATGAGGCAAATGGTCAGCAGCAGCCACAGCAGGGAATTATTTTTCAATGGCGTCAAAGAGGTCCGCGGCCAGCTCGTCGGCTCCGTCTGCCAGAGCCATGCTGGGCTGCGACAGCTTGTCGGAAGCAACGATGAACACGCGGCCGTCCCGGATAGCCTTGATCTTGTCCCAGCCCTTGCGGGAGCAGATCTCCTTGAGCATGGCGTCCTTGTCGTCCATGTCGGGGCAGAGAGCCACTATGATCTCCGGGTCGCGGCTGATGACCTGCTCCTCGGAGACCTGTATCCAGCCGGTATATTTCTGGAAGATATTCTTGAGGCCCAGCAGCTTGCCTATCTCGTTGAGGAAGGTGCTGCCGCCGGAAGCCCACAGGCCCTGGCTGAGGGGAGACACCTCAAAATACACGGTCTTGCCCTCGAAGGGGGCTCCCTTGCACTTGTTTTTCAGGTCCTCCAGACGGGTCCAGAAGGTGGACACCGCTTCTTCGCCCTCGGACTTTTTGTTGAGGCATTCCGCTATGAGCGTGATGGTGGTGGGCACGTCGTCCAGCTTGTCCGACTTGACGGTGAGCACGGGGATGCCCGCCTTTTCCAGAGCCTCGGAGTGCTCCTTGGTCTGGGCCATGGTGTTCATGATCACCAGATCGGGCTTCAGCATGATGATCTCTTCGGCGTTGGTGTTGGGGCCGGTGCCTACCTTGGGCAGGCTCTTGATGATGGAAGGACTGTCGCAAAACTCGCCTCTGCCCACCAGCATATCCAGGCAGCCAAGAGCGATGAGATTGGTGATGTCAGCCGGGTTCATGGCTATCACCCGCTTGGGAGGCTTGACAAAATGCAGGGTATTGCCCGTCATGTCGGTGACGGTGTAGCTCCCGGTGGCGTTCTTGACAGGCTTTTTCTTCTCGCCTCCGCAGCCGGCCATGATACCGGCGGC
This sequence comes from Abditibacteriota bacterium, assembly GCA_017552965.1. NCBI lineage: Bacteria > Pseudomonadati > Abditibacteriota > Abditibacteriota bacterium. Next base: position 24,214 of record JAFZNQ010000087.1, read on the forward strand.
AATGACGAGGACCAACAGCAATAGAGACAGGCGTTTCATGGATCCCTCCTGTATGTGATTGCGCCCCTGCGGGGCGGGGCGCGTCTGGCGCTCAAATATGTATATTCATAAAAATTATAACATTCTGCCGCCCGATAGTCAACAAAGAGCAGGGCCCGCGGACGCAGCAGCGCGTCCTTCGCGGGGCCTTGCGGGCCCGGCTTGACTTGACGGGAGGCCTTGGTCTATAATGAAGTTAGAAATCATCCTATCGGGGGCAATATATGAAGCTTTTGTTGATGGCCGCGCTGATGGCGGCGCTGTGCTGCGGCGCCGTGTACGGCAGGACCAAAGAGGACGCCAGGGCTCTGCTGACAGACCCTGTGGTGGAGTCCCTGTATGCCCGCACCTACGCCAGCATACTGGAACGCAGCGAAAAGGACGGCTTTTTCCTGGAGTCGGTCAACGGCGCCTACACGGGCATGTTTCCCAGGACCGTGGGGGCTCTGGCCAGCCTGTACGAAGTCACCGGCGAGACCGAAAAGACCCGGCGCCACGTGGATCTGGTGCTGAAGATCGCCCGGGACAACAATATGCGCCGCTGCGCCCACGTCATCATCCGTCATCCGGTCACCATCAAGCCAGGGGAGGGCGTGATCGCCGGAGCGGACATGGCCGTCTCCCGCCTGGACGCCCCCTATATGGGCTGCCAGTATTTCAGAGGCGCGGGCAAGCCTGTCAAGGCCGTCTACGTCTATCTGGCAGCCGCCACCGGCTCCGGGACCTATCATATGACCCTGAGTCCGGACCTGGAGGAGGAGCCCCTGGCAGTGTGCGACCTCTCCGCCGAGGATGTGAAGGACGGCTGGGTGAGATTTGCCTTTGACAAGCCCTGCAAGACGGAAAAGGGCCGGCGCTACGTGGTCACCCTGCAGGCCCTGGGCGGCAGCGGGCGGCCCATATGGCACGGCTCCGCTACGGAAGGCCCCGACAGCGAGATATACGCCGTGGGCTCCGACACGGACGGCGAGATATGGCTCCATCGCCGCGGCATACAGATGGCCTTTGCGGCGGACTACGGCGGCAACGTGAAGTTTGACACCCGGCCCCGCTACGCCATTCTCAGCCGCGGAGACCAGGTGGACGGCAATCTCCACGTGCTGGCCGCCTGGGCCATGTGCGCTCTGGCAGACGTGGACAAGGCCTGGGAAAACCGCACCTACAAGCAGGTGGCGGAGCTGGTGGACACGGTGATGGACCTGCCCTATCTCAGCTACAGAGCCCCCAGAGTCTTTCCGGGCCTGGTGAAAAACCATATGTTTGAGCACTCCCGCCAGGGCCGGTATTGGGACTGCTGGGACATCCTCACCCAGTCCTGGGCCCTGAGGACCCTGGAGCTCATGCAGCAGGTGGCAGAGCGCCGCGGCGACGACAAGCACCGGGAATTCTGGGCAAAATGCGAGCAGGAGCTGCTGGCCAACGTCCACGAAAACCTTACCTTTGAGGTGGACGGCAAAAAGGTGTATGCGGAGATGCGCAAGGCCGACTCCTCCGACGGCACCCTGCTGGAGGGCATGAGCTGGGCCAACTTTGGCACCATAGCCTCCCAGTACACTGGCTTTGACAAGACCATACTCTCGGACACTCTGGAGACCTATGCCAGGAACGCCCGGCGGGACTGGCACGGCCACACCGTGTGGGCCCACGAGTGGGACTTTGGCCAAAAAATGGAGATATCTGCCGTGGAAGGCCTCCCGGCCGGCGTTGTCCTGCCGGCCTATACCGGCGGCAGAGTCAGCGCCCAGGTCATAGGCAAGGGCGTGGGCTGGGACCTGGTCTGGTGCGCCCGGACGGGCAACTATGACAGGATCTGCGACTGGCTGGAATTTATCCGGGACGAAAACTCCACCCGCCTCTACGCCGAGGCCTTCAACCTGATCAACGGGGAGACCGTCATCCAGGACGACGGCAACGGCGAGCAGTGCGCCTGGTGGTGCTGGGGCATGGCCGTGGCCAGAGAGGCCTGCGGACTGGACCCGGTCCCCGACGTCAAATAAAAGGAGAAACAATGGCTGTTATCTGCAATTACGAGGCTTCTGCCGGTACCGGCAAGACCTATACCATCAAAGTCAAGTTCGCGGAGCTGGTGCTCCGGGGCATCCCCGTGGACAGTATCCTGGCCATGACCTACACGGAGGCTGCCGCCGCCGAGATGCGGGACAGGATCCGCAAGACTCTGGAGGAGACTCTCGATAAAGGCATCAAAGACGGAACCCTCACCGATACAGACCGGATCCGCCTTCGCGCCGCCCTGACCGGGCTGGGGGACGCCTGGATCTGCACCATACACGGCTTTTGCGCCAGAGTGCTGAAGGAATACCCCTTTGAGGCCGGCGTCAACTGCCGCATGAAGGTGGACAACACGGGCTTTTCCGACAAGGAGGGCGTGAGCCGTTCCCTGACGGATAATCTTGCGCTGCTGGATATGATCAAAGACGAGCCGGTCTTTGTTGATGAGCTGAAAAAACATGATTTCAGGCTGGAGAAGATCACCGCCTTAGTCCAGAGGATCCATTTTGAATATGGTGATACTCTGAACGGATATGATATCGATTTTGAGGTCAACACCGGCGGACCCCGCGAAGCGAGGTTCAGGCAGGAAAGCGATGAAGAATATGCCGCCGCTATGGCCAAGGCCTGGGAAACGTTCCGGAAAACCGTTGAGGAATACAGAGAGAAAAAAGATGAGATCGCTGCTTACAGTGATATTAATATAAAGGCCATTAACTCAATATCAGAGCGGGCAGATCTTTGTGAAGAGATAAAAGCCGGCAAACAGCCGCAGCTGAACAAGAGTAATAGCAAGTTAAGTATATCTGATAGCCAAAAAAAGGTACTGGATGCCTATGATAAGTATCACCAAGACGATCATATCGGCAAGACGTTCCCGGAAGTAATTGAATGGATCAATAATGAATATCGCAAGGATCATTCTGTACCTATGCCGGATGATATCTATCAAAAGGTCTGCAAGATCAGGGATGCTGTGGCTCGTCTGAAATACATTAGGAATGACCTTGTTGCTAATGCGGCGCTAAGGCTCAGAAATATTTTCGTCTGGATCCTGACGCGGGACGCGGTGAAAAAGTGCCGGGACATCAGATTATCAAAAGGCGTCATGAACTATGACGACATGATAGAGCTGGTGGCCCGGGCTCTCGAAGAGCCGGACAACCCGCTGGGAAAAGCCCTGCGGGAGAAATTTGCCGCCGGCATCGTGGACGAGTTTCAGGACACGGACCCTCTGCAGTGGAGGATCATCGATCGCATTTTTCCCAAGGGTGACGAAGAAGGCGATACGGGAGCCAAAAAACGCCGTCTGATCCTGGCGGGGGACCCCAAGCAGTCTATCTACGGCTTCCGGGGAGCCAACATCAGTACTTATATTGACGCTGTCTCGCAGGAGGGGACTGACCGTAAGGATCTGCCTGTCAGCAACAGATTTACTCCCAATCTGTGCCACGCTCTGAACCGCTTTTTTGCGTCTCAGTTTCACGCAGACAGCGAGAGTGAAGGAGAAGGCGGTGAAGATAAACCGCCTGTGGACTTTTTCGGAGAAGGCATTGCTTTCAAACCGGCGGGCTTTGTGCTGGAAAATGACGCTGTCCTGCCCGAAGGTTTCAAGTGCTTTAATCTGGTACGGCTTCGGGAGGAAGCGCCTGCCGTCCGGAACGAAACGGCTGATGACGCTGCAGATCCTGAAAACAGCGAGCCGGAAAATGACAAGCCGGATACTGCCAATCCTGAAGCCGGCGAGACTGATCCCCCGGATGATAAAAAAACCGATGACAAAAAAGAGCTCTCGCGGTATTACGGGTATATCTGCGATGAGATACAGAGGATAGTCGGCGATGACCGCCTGAAGTTTCACCGGAAGAAGGACGAGGACTCTGACGCCCATCCCCGCTACGGGGACTTTATGGTGCTGGTCAAGGCCAGAAGGGATGCCGAGCCTCTGGAAAAGCTGTTCAGGGAAAAATGCATCCCCTACACCTTTTACAAAAAAAACGGGCTTTTCACTTCGGAGGAAGCCGTCAGCCTGTATGAGACCCTGCTGGCTGTCTATGAGCCCTCGGAGGAGCACTTCAAGGTGGCCCTGTTCGGCGACCTGTTCCGCATGTCTCCGGAGAGCATCGGGAATTGCATAGACGGCAAGTCGGCTGCCGAAGAATTGAGGCTGCTGCAGAGCTGGGCGGACAAGCTGGCAGCCAAGTCTCCGGGAGAGGCGGCGGACGCGATACTCTCGGAGCTGAAGGTGCACACAAAATCCCTGGAGGAGGGGGACACCCGGCGCAGCGCCAATTACAAGCAGCTGGCCGCCGCTATCCGGGCTATGAGTCAAAAGACCCCTGACCCCCGGCTGCTCCTGGCTGCCCTGAAGACCCGTATGGACGAGGGCGGCAAAGAGAGCGAGGATGAGGACGAGGACCTGATGGCTCTGGACACGGACAGAGACGTGGTGAAGATCACCACCATGCACGGCGCCAAGGGCCTGGAGGCCAACGTGGTGTTTTTGCTGGGGAGTTTTATGCCCAAATCTTATGACAAAACTTACGGCCCCATGTATGACAAAACGATCTACACCATATCTGGCAAGGCTTCTGCCGACTACTATTCAGACGTGGAGCAGCCCACGGTCTATCTCACGAATGACTATGTTAAGAACGCTCTGACCGAACAGGGCAAACACGAAAATCACCGTCTCCTTTACGTGGCTATGACCAGAGCCCGGGCGCTGCTGTATATGCTTGATAACCCGTCCTTGTACGAAGGCGTTGTGGTGGCTGATCCGGACAACAGCCCGGACGCGGAAGAGATATTATACACACAGAAGCGCTGCGCAGACGGCAGAACGGAATACGTGCCATCATCCGAGGGCGAGGAAGGGCGCTCGCCGGAGGAGCTGGTGGCTGAATACAGGCAGAATACACCTCTGCCTTCTGCCGATGCCCAACCTGCTCCCGCAGCGACGCGGGAGCAGCAGGTACTGCCCGAAAAGGCGGAGTCTCTGCCCGAGTATCTCTCCTGCATCTGGCTGCAGTCCTTTTCGGGCATCAGGTCCAAGGGCGGCAAGGCGGAGACCGAAGACAGCGGGAAGTCCGGCGCTGCCGCCGGAGAGCCTGCCGCAGAGGGACAGGACCCCGAGGCCGGCCGGGAGACCGCCGACGGGGACGAGGCCCGGAGCGGCGCGGCCGCTGAGGAGGCCGAAGAGATCCGGGGCGGCTCCGACGAGCCCGAGGACACCACGGAGGACCGGGAGGGCGAGCTGCCCGGCGGCACAGTCACCGGCAACATAGTCCACGAGGCCTTTGACGCCATATTCAGGCATCCTGATGTGAAGAAAAGGGTTTACTACGACCTGAAGGAGGAAGATATAGACGAAGAGTCGGAGGGCCGCGACGGGAGCCTCTTTGCCAACGAGTGCCTGAGCCGCATACTGGACCGCTACTCCGGCATCATAGGCCGCCGGCGCCGGGAATACAGGCGCGGCATTCTGACCATACTGCGCAACACCCTCCGGACGCCCCTTTGGGAGGGCGGGCCGGAGATAGGCAAGCTGGACACGAAATATATACTCACGGAGAGGCCCTTTGTTTTCAAGAGAAAGGACGCTGCCCGGGACAAGGTGTTTTACAACGGCGTGGTGGACATGATATTCATGCATGAGGGCGCATACTACGTGCTGGACTGGAAGACCAACAGGAGCCCCTCCCGGGAATACGGGCAGGATGACCTGGCCGGCATGATGGCCGAAGGCGACTACAAAAAGCAGGCCGGTCTCTACACTTGCTTTGTGGACAAGTGGCTGCAGAACTTCCGGGAGGCGGCCGGGAAAGCCGGCGGCGCCGTCAGTGTGACCAAGGCCTTTTACGTGTTTGTCCGTCCCGCGGAAAAGCGGGGCGGCGGGGCTGCGGTCTTTGAGGTGAGCCGGGAGGAGCTGGACGCGGCTATCAAAGGCCTGCTGGGAGAATGACAGGCGGACCGCCCTTGACAAAGGGCGGTTTTAGGTGTATAATAGAAGGGTATTACGAAAAAGGAGAAGAGCTATGAACGAGAAGACCCGTAAGTTTTGTGAGACTATGCTGACCTACGTTGTGGACAACAACTGGAACAACGTTGACCGCGCCAATTCTGCTCTTCCCGAAAAGTATGCAGTGCTCATCGCCCTAAGCTTTTCGGCAGTCATCAAGACCGAATATACTCCGAGACCTATTCCCGGGGAGATATGCAGGGTGCCCATTGACGAACACACCGACAAACAAAGCCTGCTAAAGGCTTTTTTGGAGGAGATGGAAAAATAGAGGGCAAGCGGGCTTGCCCTTTTTCTTTTGACAAAAAAGCCGGCCCGCGGCCGGCTGATGGATCTGGGGCAGGGACTCGAACCCCGACTGACTGGACCAAAACCAGTTGTCCTGCCGTTAGACGACCCCAGACTGTCACTACTATTATATTATTGCGCTTGTAAAATGTCAAGCCCGGGGCCTTTGGCCCCGCGGGCTGACCGGAAGGAACGATATATGGAGCAAACGACCTTTACAGAATACCTGAAAGCCCATCCGACTGCCGCAGGGCTGGCCGGAAGGCATCTGCTGAGGGTGAACGACCTTTCCACCGAAGAGATAGTCACCCTGCTGGACTTTGCCGTCAGGATGAAGACCGGCGTCATCAGCCGCGAGGAGCAGCTGAAGGTGCTGCCCGGCTGCACGCTGGCGGAGATCTTTGAAAAGCCGTCCCTGAGGACCAGAGTGAGCTTTGAGACCGGCATTTACCAGCTGGGCGGACAGGGCATATACATCACCAGCAAGGAGATACAGATAGGCGTGCGGGAGAGCGTGTACGACATCAGCAACGTGCTGACCCGCATAGTGGATATAGCCATGGCCCGGGTGTTCAAGCATTCCACCGTGGCGGACCTGGCCAAATATGCCAAAAAGCCCGTGATCAACGGTCTGTGCGACACGGAGCATCCCTGCCAGGCTCTGGCCGACATCCTGACTCTGGTGGAGGAGCGGGGGGACGTGAAGGGCCTGCGCTTTGCCTACGTAGGCGACGGCAACAACGTGTGCCAGTCCCTCATGATCATCTGCGCCAAGCTGGGCATAGGCTTTGTGTGCGCCTGCCCCAAGGGCTACTATCCCGCAGAGGACTACGTCGCCCTGGCTGCGTCTCTGGCAGATGAAAACGGGACCTACTTTGAGCTCACCGAGAGCCCCGCGGCAGCCGCCGCCGGCGCCGACGTGATCTATACCGACACCTGGACCAGCATGGGCCAGGAGGAGGAAGCCAAGCAGCGCGCAGAGGCCTTCGCCGGCTACAGGGTGGACTCCGCCCTCATGGCAAAGGCGGGCCCGAAGTGCATCTTCATGCACTGTCTGCCGGCCCACAGGGGCTGCGAGGTGACGGACGAGGTGATGGATTCGCCTCAGAGCCGCATATTTCAGGAAGCCGAGAACAGGCTTCACGCCCAAAAGGCCGTCATGGGCCTGCTGGGACAAAAGGTGTGATCAAGCCACAAGGAGAGATATATGTCAAGAAAAGTCATTATTGTGTATTCGGGCGGATTGGACACGTCGGTGTGCATTCCCATGATGAGAGAGGATTACGGCTTTGACGAGATAGTCACCGTCACCGTAAACGTGGGCCTGCCCGCCGAAGAGATCAAGCAGGCTGAGGACAAGGCCATAGCCATGGGCTGCAAGCACTACACCAAGGATTGTGTGGACGAGTTTGCCAAGGATTACATCTTCAAGGCCATCAAGGCCAACGGCGATTATCAGGGCTATCCCCTGTCCACCTCCATCGCCAGACCCCTGGTGTCCCAAAAGGCCGCCGAAGTGGCCGAGATCGAGGGCGGCGAAGCCTTTTGCCACGGCTGCACCGGCAAGGGCAACGACCAGTTTCGCATCGAGTTTGGCCTGAGGGCCCTGCAGCCCGACATGAAGATCATCGCCCCCATGAGAGAGCATACCTGGACCCGCTCCGCCGAGATCGAGTATGCCAGGGAGCGCAATATACCCATCACCGTGTCCGCCGAGAAGATATGGTCCATCGACGAGAACCTGTGGGGACGCTCCATCGAGGGCGGCAAGCTGGAGGACCCCTATTACGCTCCTCCCGAAGAGATATTCAAGTGGACCAAGTCCATCGCCGACGCCAAGAGCGATCCCACCGAAGTGGTGGTCACCTTTGAGAAGGGCGAGCCCGTGGCCATCGACGGCGTGAAGCTGGACCCCGTCAGCCTGGTGAAAAAGGCTCACCAAATCGCCGGCGACAACGGCGTGGGCCGCATCGACATGATGGAAGACCGCATCCTGGGCCTCAAGGTGAGAGAAAACTACGAGTGCCCTGCCGCCAAGCTCTTGATCCCCGCCCACAAGGCCCTGGAAGAGCTGGTGCTGACCAAGGAAGAGCGGGAATTCAAGAACGTGGTGGATATGAAGTGGAGCCGCCTGACCTACGACGGTCTGTGGTGGGATCCCTTCAAGGAAGACCTGGAGAGCTTTATCGACAAGACCCAGCAGAGAGTCACCGGCGACGTGCGGGTGCGCCTCTTCAAGGGCAGCCTGCAGGTCATCGGCCGCCGGAGCCCCTTCGCTCTCTACAACGAAGACCTGGCCTCCTTTGACTCCAAGACCTGGGATCAGAACGAAGCCACCGGCATCGTGAAGAACCACGGCATGCAGTCCATCATGTACCGCAAGGTAATGCAGGGCAAATAAGACGCGAAAAGAGAGAAAGACGGCTCCCTCGGGAGCCGTCTTTGCCTTATATGGCGTCATCCCCTGCACCCGGCCCCTTTCGCGGGCGCTGCCGCGCCCGCGAAAGGGATGA
>JAFZNQ010000088.1 GCA_017552965.1 Abditibacteriota bacterium
CCTCCGCGCCGGGCGCTCTGGCGCCCTGCGCGGCTCGGTTGGCTCCGCTCCGCGGAGCCTTCCAAAATTAAAGCCCCGCCGAGGCGGGGCAGATCAGAGCGACATAGGTTTGTTAGAAACACCTCGTCCCCCCAACTTGTCACTAAGCGCATAAACCAAAGTGGTTGTGATATAGCTGTGATTTAGAGCCTGCTGCACCCGCTCCATGTCTCCAGTCCGTGCATAAAGCTCCACCGCATAGCCCTTACGGGCCGTATGCGGCGAAATACGAACTTCGGCCTTCATATCACGTAACACCCGCAGAATGTCCTTGTTCACCGCACTACGCGTCCTGTGGCGCGTCTGGGGCATAAGCCTATGCGGAAAAGCATAATAGCCATCTTCCGAACAATAGGATCGAGTTGCAAGAATCTCCCGCCTGAGGGCCGCAGGTATACGAACGAGTTTCTTTTTACCGGTCTTATGCTCGATGATAGGAAAAGCCCGCCCCTGCCGTATATCACCAATCCGCAGCTCAAGAATATCACCAACACGGAGCCCAGTAGCCAAAGCGATGCGCATAACAAGCCGATTATCCGTGTAAAGGTGCGTTATCACCTCTTCAAGTAGGCCGCGTTCTACATATACAACTGACCTCAAACCCATTCCTCCTTTCTTATACTCCAAGATTTTTGGAGTAGTCAAGTATACAGTCCTAAATCTGTGGAATCAAGTATATAACGCACATGCTACAACATCAAGTCCAAAGGGTATCAGCTTGTATAAAAAGGGGAGGGGTTCCCCCCTCCCCTAAACTTATCAAACTAAGATCGTCCCCCTGCCGGGCGCACTCCACCACCCCCCTCGGCTCCCCCGTCGCGAGCTCCTATGTCGCCTCGGGGGGCGGTGCTTCCGCCCTCGGCAACAGCGCTTTTGAAAAGTATCCTCGTCCCCCGGCCCCCGTCCGGGGGCCACCCCCGGTTCGTCGGGGGCGGGCCGTCGTGCGGCCCGAATATCAACGAGAAGAAACGCCACTTAGTCCTGCGGGCGATATCTTATATACACGCCCTGACGCCACACAAACACATACCTCTCAGCCCCCGTCTGATCCTCGTCATACATAGCTTTATCTAAATCGTCCTCCATGTGCATACGCTGCCTATATGCCTTGATCGCCCCGCCAAAGCTGATCAGCCGTCGCCCCTTCAAGGCCGCGTCAATTGTCCTCAGTACGTCTGATTTCTCCTCATCAGACATATCACTATCTACAATATCACTATCTTTATAAGTATACTTAGTGATCTCGTAAAGGCTGCTTGTCAGGTTCTCGCCCTCCACTGCCTGTATATGCACAACCGGGTCATAATCAACCTGGGCCGCGTGCTTCCACCTCTGCAAAAGCTCACCTTGCCCCATATAGTGCCCATCATAGTAGTCATCAGGTAACAACCAAATACAATGATAATGCGGATGATATGTATCCTCCACCCGATTATATGTGACCTCTAACGCCCTATAATACCCCACCACAATACCCGGTATAATGTCATCCTTAGTCATAAGCCGCCTATAGGCTGCCGTCAGCTGATCGATACCCCGCCAAAGCTGGTCAGCAGTCGAATTCTTAAGAGCAAAGACCACATGTGCAAAGTGCTTCCGCCCATCCTGCAGCATAAGCCGATAGACAATATCCATCTGATACCCAAGAGCCAAAGACCGCCGCCATTGACACATAGGGCATATACGCAAACGGCAAAAGTTTGCGCCTAAAAGCGACAGCCGCCCGGAGCCAACCACGGCCCCGAACTTTAGCCAAGTACCGCATTCCCTAAGCTTCTGCGCCTTTTGCGGATCATAAAGAGCCACAAGACCAGCTATTACCTCTGATCGCATTTTCTTTTCACCATACCGAGATTCTCGGAGCTCTTGACAAATATCCGTATCTATGCTATCATATAACATGATAAGCCTCCTCCTGTTGGTTATGATTTTGTCGGCAACACTATCTTACCACAGCCGGGGGCTCTTGTCAATAGTGTTGGGACAATTGTTTCTAATAGTATCAAGACAAAAGGAAGAAAGCCGCCTGCGGGCGGCTTTTCGCCTGCGGCGGGAACGGGGGTCCCTCGCCTGCGGGCGAGGCGCGCCGGCCGGGGTTCGCCGGCGCTGGGCCGCGCCGCGTCGGCTCCTCTCCGCTCCGCCTCCGCGCCGGGCGCTCTGGCGCCCTGCGCGGCTCGGTTGGCTCCGCTCCGCGGAGCCTTCCAAAATTAAAGCCCCGCCGAGGCGGGGCAGATCAGAGCGACATAGGTTTGTTAGAAACACCTCGTCCCCCCAACTTGTC
>JAFZNQ010000089.1 GCA_017552965.1 Abditibacteriota bacterium
CTTGTTGCCCTTGTAAAACTCCGAGGTCTGGAAGGAGCCGCCGTTGGTGCCGGGATACACGCTGCAGGCCAGGGTCTTCAGCCCCGCCTGCCGCACGCAGTATTCGTACCAGTAGCGGTAGGCCATGCCCGACACGTTGAAACGGTGATTGAAGTCATTGCGCCACCAGCCGCCCGCCGTGTTGGAGATCAGGTTGACTCCCATCTCCTTCATGTCCAGGGCTTCCTTCAGCATGCGCTCATTGGCGTCGGGACCCAGCTGGTAGTTGGCCCTCATGCCCGGCATGGCCTGGGCCACGAAGGCCGGCTCTTCCACGCCGTCTTCCACTACCACCATCTCATTGTCCGGATTGTAGTCTATCTTCAGGTGGTCCGTCTGAGTGTTGACGGGGATATAGGCCGCAGCCATCTGCTTCGGGTCCGTGAGGATCAGCTTCAGGGCTATATGCCTGGTCCAGGGGGCGATCTGCAGATACTGCACCCGGGTCTCCCGGACAGAGCGCTCCGCCGGCTCAAAGTAGTCGAAGGAGGTCATGAATTCTTCGAAGCTGCTCACGTAGCCGGGCATCTTCTCGCTCTTGTCGATCAGCTGAAACTCGCTGATGACGGGGGTTTGGGCTGCCTCTTCGGCTATGGTGATATTGACCTTCAGAAGGGCGAAGGCCATGGCCGACCACACGTTGGTCCAGTAGTCGTAGGTCTTTTCGTTGCGGTAGCCGTAGTAAAGGGATATGACGTAGTCGCCCGGATCCAGCCGCGTGGCGAACTGCACCCAGAACTCGTAGGTCTCGCCGGGATAAATATAACCCAGATGCCTTTCAAACAAATTGACGGGCTGGGCGGCTTTTTCCCAGAGAGCGTTGCCCTCCGGGTCGTATTTCATGACGGAGGGCATGAACTGGGCCGAGCCGAAGCCCTCCGGGTCCAGAATGGTGTCCCCGGTGTTGGTGAGGCGGAACCTGAACCAGATCTGACCGTTTTTCTGCACGGTGCCGGAGCGGACAAGGGGAGCCTCGATGAGAGGCATGCTCGTCACGGGCTCGCAGTCCGCCGGATCCGGCTGCAGCCAGGGATATTTGCTGACGTCAAAATCGGTGCTCATGCTGCCCAGATATTCCAGCTTTACCCTGAGGTCGCCCGGGCAGGCCAGGTCGTAGAGGGGCTTGTGCCGGGCTCTCTCCACGTCTTCAAAGGCCGTGCTTTCCACCATGACGCGCCTCTTTTGCGCCGGCCGGGTGATGGTGTAGGTGATGGGCACCATATCGTAGGCCCTGGGGCTCCGGGGCACGGTGTAGCTCACCGTGCAGCCGCCGGCCTTCAGCACGCCGGTCGCGGCCGGGGCTCCGTCATAGGAGTGATACCAGCCGCTTTTGAAGGCGTCCATGGAAAGCTTGGTGTAGCTGACCAGGTCGGCGGCAAAGCCTGCCGAGCCCAGCCACAACAGGCCTATCAGGGAGAAAAGCAGGTATTTCATAAGGCGTTCACCGGGCGCTACAGTCCGAACAGCTCGTCCTGGCTGACGATCCTGGCGCCTTCGGGGGGCCGGCGGGTGTATTTGCCGTCAGCCTGCAGGATGCGGGCCTTCACGTTGTCGGCAAAGGTCAGCTCCATGAGCCTGACGACCTTTTCCTTCAGGACGGGATCCCTGACGGGAGCCGCCACCTCTATGCGCTTTTCGGTGTTGCGGGACATAAAATCAGCCGACGATATATAGACTGCCGCGCTGCTGTCCGCTCCGAAGACGTATATCCTGGCGTGCTCCAGATACCGGCCCACTATGCTCCGCAGCTCTATGTCGTCGCCGTTGGCGCCGGGGAGCAGGCAGGCTATGCCCCTGACGCACAGGCGCACGTCCACTCCGGCTCTGGAGGCGTCTATGAGCCTGGTGATGAGCTCCTTGTCCGAGATGGAATTCATCTTGAGCCAGATACGGGCCGGCTGGCCCTTCTTGGCCTTTTCGGTCTCGTCATACACCAGCTTCATCAACGATCTTTTCATGATCACGGGGGCTACCAGCAGAGCCCGGGACCTGTCCATAAACTTTTGCCTGTCGAGGGATTCAAAGAAGGCCAGGGCATCCTCTGCCAGCTCCGGATCGGAGGTCAGCAGCGAACAGTCGGTGTATATGCGCGAGGTGACCTCGTTGTAATTGCCCGTGCCGAACTGCATGATGTATTTGCCTTCCTCTTCGCCTCCCAGCTCTATCAGCAGCACCTTTGAGTGGACCTTGTATTCGGGCACGCCGTACAGCACCCGGCAGCCGGCTTCCTCCAGCCGCTTTGCCCAGTAGATGTTGTTGGCCTCGTCAAAGCGGGCTCTCAGCTCTACCATGACGGTCACCTGTTTGCCGGCTTTGGCAGCCGCCATCAGGGCCTCGGCTATCCGGGACTGTTTGGCCACTCTGTAGAGGGTGATGCTCACAGCCTTTACTCTGGGGCTGGAAGCGACTTCTTCCACGAACCGGACGAATACCTCCACGTCGTTGTAGGGATACACCAGGAGCCTGTCCTGCTCCAGCGCTTTGTCGATGAGGGAGCCCTCCGCCCAGGCAGGGACCGTGGGGGGCTGCTTTGGATAGGTGAGGGCGGCGACCCGCTCGGCCGGCAGTCTGTCCTTCAGGCTGCCGATATATTTGATGTTGAGGGGCATCTCCCGCTTTGCCAGCCTGCCGTCGTCCAGATACAGAGCCTTCTGGAGCCATATGCCCAGCAGGTCGCTGTCGCTGCCGCAGAGCTTGACCACCGCGGGGGCCTGCAGGTCCCGGCGCGCAAGTATCTTTTCCATGACGACCCGGGGACTGTCCTCACAGGGATACAGCGAGGCGTTTTCGGATATGTCCGCATTTTCCAGCATGGCAAAGAGGCCGCTGCTTTCTATCTGCCATTCGCCGAATATGACCGGGAGGAAGAGCAGGACCACTTCCTCGCACAGCATATACCTCAGGCCCTTGTCGGAGGGCAAAAACACCACTCTTTCGGCGTCGGAGGGTACCCGGACGAGGCCCACCGACCTGGCGGTCTTCTTTTTGGTGATGATGCAGCCCGCTATGATGTCCTTGCAGCCGTAGAGAGGGAAGGGCTGGCGCCTGTCCAGAAACATGGGCTCCAGAATGGGAGAGAGGGCCTCTCTGAAATAGTCCCTCAAAAACGCCTTGTCTGCCTCGGTCAGCTCTTCGGGCTTCAGGTGACGGACGGGGCATTCTCCCTCGCCGAGCAGCGTCATCACCTCCCGGAAGTCCTTGTCGGCCCTCAGCTGGGCCCGCTGGGCTTCCTTGTACACCTTGTCGAGGACGTTGCCGGCGTTGTTCTGCTTGTCATAAGCCTTGCCCTTGACGTCGTTGAGCACGGCGTGGTGCAGCTTGCCTATGCGCACCTTGCAGAACTCGTCTGTATTGCTGCAGTATATAGAGAGAAAATTCAGCCTTTCCAGGAGCGGTACCGAAGCGTCCTCCGCTTCCTCCAGCACTCGGCTGTTGAATTTGATCCAGCTCAGGTCTCTGTTGTCGAGCAACAGCTTTTTTTCGTCTGCCATATCGCCTCCTTGCGCTCTGTCAGAATGACTATGCCTGCGAGAGAAGATAAAATATATTCTAATATATAATAACACATATCTGCTCCGGGTGTCAAACGCCCGACACATATGCCTTTTGTCTGCCCTTCCTTCCCGCAGGCCCGGCCGGTCCCCGCGGTTTGTCCCCAGTTTGGCGACCCGCAGGCCGGACAGGGGCGGTATAATCAATAATGGAGGAGCCGGCCGCAGCGCCGGCTGTTCCGCAAAACACTATTTTCGGAGGGATCGTATGAAAACAGTAAAAAAGTTAAACGTGGCTTTTGTGATAGACAGGAGCGGCTCCATGTATCCCATGAAGGACGAAGTGATCAAGGGCTTCAACCGGGTGCTGGAGGAGCACGGCGACCCGGAGGTCTTATTCACCGTCTGCGTGTTCAGCGACGATATCAGCTTTCCGGAGGTCCGGACGCCGGCGGACAAGGTGGCTCCCCTGGACGGCAAAAGCTATGCCCCCGACGGCTGCACGGCTCTCAACGACGCCATGGGCAAGACCGTCACCACCCTCGCCAAGCTGACGGAGGAGGGCGAAAAGGTGCTGTTTTTTGTGATGACCGACGGTATGGAAAACGCCAGCACGGATTATACCACCCGGGATATCCGGGAGCTGGTGAAAAAGCAGACCCGCAAGGGCTGGGAGTTCGTGTTCCTGGGAGCCAATATCAGCGCGGAGGAGGAAGCCGAAAAGAGGGGCATCTCCCGCTCCAACAACTTCGTAGCGGATGACAAGGGCGCCAAATTGGTCATGTGCGCCATGAGCGAAGGGGTGAGAAGAATGAGGGATGACGAGGATCTGGCTGATTTTGACGCCGAGCTGAAGGAAGACTATGACAAGCGGGGCAGATAAGGACTGCCGCCCGCCCGGGGCTCCCCCGTCCGGACAGACGGGGGAGCCTCTTTTTGCGGCGGCAGCGTTCTTCACGCCAGTATTTCCGAGAGCGCTGCCAGCAGACGGTCATTCTCCGGAGCCGTGCGCACGGCTATGCGATAATACCCCTTGCCCAAGCCGATATAGTCGGAGCAATCACGCACCAGAATGCCTTTTTTCAGCAGAGGCTCATAGACGTCCGCCGGGGAATAAAGCAGTATGTAATTTGCAGCGGAAGGGAAGACAGTCACGTTCAGCCTGCCCAATCCCTGCAGAAAGCGGCGTTTTTCGGCGTGCAGCTGCTCTGCCGAGGCTGCCAGCCACCCGCCGCAATCCAGGGCAGCGGCGCCGGCCTCCTGGGCCAAAACCGACACGTTCCAGCACTGGGCGGCCCGGGACATCCTGCGGAGAAAGGCTTCGTCGGAGCACATGGCGCAGCCCAGGCGCACGCCTGCCATGGCGTAGCTTTTGGTAAAGGCGCGCAGAACTACCAGGCCGGGATAGGCTTCCACCCATTCGGCAAGGGGATAGCAGTGAGGCTGCTCCGTCAGCTCCAAAAAGCTGACGTCCAGCAGCACCCGCGCGCCTGTTTTCAGAAGGCCGAGGACTATCGGCGGGTCGGTCAACGCGCCGGCAGGGTTGGAGGGGGAGCAGAGAAACACGGCGCTGCAGCCTGAAAGATCGGTCTCCAAAAAACCTTCGTCAAGGGCAAAGCCGGACCCGGGCCCGGTGACATAGTATTCCGTGTCACAGCCTGCCGCCTGTAAGGCCGCCGCATATTCGCAAAACGCCGGCGCGACAACGAGCGCCGGTTTTTCCCGGGACAGGGCGTAGGCAAAAGAATATATCAGCTCCGAAGCGCCGTTGCCGAACAGGAGCTGCTCCTCGCCAACGCCCGCCGCGGCCGCTGCCTTTTGCCGCAGCTTGCGGCAATAGGGGTCGGGATACTGCGCGCACCGGTCTATGGCCGCGGCCAGCGCCCGGCGCACCGGCGGGGGCATGCCTGCCGGATTGACGTTCGACGAAAAGTCCAGGACTTTTTCATGAGTATAGACGTCTCCGCCGTGGGGACTCTTTTGATCTACAAGCATAATATCACCGCAAGCATAATATCACCGTATATTCCAGCAGCGCGCCGGCAAGCAGCATCAACAACGATGCCCCAAGCATCAGCCGGCACGCCCGCCCGATATCATGCGGCTCGATGTCGCGCAACGGGTCGCCTATATACTCTTTTTTGCATATTTTGCCTCCATAGACCGCATCGCCTGCCAGCCGGACGCCCAGCGCTCCCGCGCACACGGATTCCGTCTGCCCCGCATTGGGGCTGGCGTGCTTGTATCGGTCCCGGCAAAATATGCGCAGGGCATTTTTGGCGTCCAGCCCGCACAGGGGACAGCACGCTGCCATCAGGAGCGCCGACAGCCGCGCCGGGACGTAGTTGACCAGGTCGTCCAGCCTGGCCGCAGCTCTGCCGAAATAAAGATACTTTTGATTTTTGTATCCCAGCATAGAATCCATGGTGTTGACGGATTTGTAAAAGAAGCCGCCGGCAGCGCCAAAGAAAAACATCCAAATGAGCGGCGCGATCACTCCGTCATTGGTGTTTTCGGCCACGGTTTCCACTGCCGCCCGGCAGATGCCTCCGGCATCCAGCGCCTCGGTGTCTCTCCCTACTATCATGGATACCGCCCGGCGCGCGGCCTCGGTGTCGCCCGCTGCCAGCGCCCGGCGCACCTTGCCGGCCTCGCGGTACAGCTGCCCGGCGGCCGGCAGCTGCCAGCACATGACCGTGTGGAGGACGAACCAGGCCGCAGGGCTGACGCGCCACAGCCACAATAGCAGCAGCGCCGGCGTCAGCGTGGAAACAGCGGCCACTCCCGCGACGGTGATGACGCCGCGGAAAAGGTCTTTTTCGCAGCTGTCCCCGCGGCGCAGCCTTTTGTCAAAAAAGGCAATCAGTTTGCCCATGGCGACCACCGGGTGCGGCAGCCCGTGAGGGTCGCCGACAAAGAGATCGATCACAAAGCCGCAGAGTATCGATGCGGTCTGCAGTGTCAGCCACTTAACAAGCAACGCCGGCACCTCCCTGCGCCCCGGACGCCGCCGCGGGGTCCGGCGCCTGCGCCGGACCTGCGTTCCTGCCGGTCACCCGGCCGCCCCCGGGGACCGGCCCGGACCCGGCACGGGGGGTAAATGTGTGAGACATGGCATTTCTCCTCTATCCATTCTATTTTACCATGTTCCGGGAAAAACCGTAAATCCCTGCCTGCAGCCCGTCCTTGCCTGCGGCTCCCCCGTCCGGAGAGACGGGGGAGCCTGTAGCCGGGGCTGCGTTTGATATCAAAGTCCTTTTTGTGATACAATTATTATGTATTTACAAGAGGAGATATGCCAATGAAGATCCTTGTTACGGGCGGAGCCGGCTATATAGGCAGCCACACCTCGGTGCTGCTGCTGGAGGCCGGCCATGAGATAGCCATCATAGACGATCTGTCCAATTCCGACGCGGTGGCGGTGGACCGCATCAGGCAGATCACCGGAAAGGACTTTGACTTTTTCCGGTCGGACCTGCTGGACTACGATGCTCTGACGGACATAGTTGCCGCCGGCGGCTTTGACGCGGTCATCCATTTTGCGGGCTTCAAGGCCGTGGGCGAGAGCGTGGCAAAGCCCATAGAGTATTATGAGAACAATCTGGGCAGCACCCTGAATCTGGTAAAGGCCATGAAGAAGTTCGGAGTGAGGACCCTGGTGTTCAGCTCGTCGGCCACTGTGTACGGCGAGCCGGCCTCCGTGCCTATCAGGGAGGACTTCCCCCTGTCCGCCACCAATCCCTACGGCCGCACCAAGCTGATGATAGAGTATATCCTGAAGGACCTCTACGTGTCCGACGACAGCTTTTCCATCGGGCTCCTGAGATATTTCAATCCCGTGGGCGCCCATCCCAGCGGCCGCATCGGCGAGGATCCCCGGGGCATCCCCAACAACCTGATGCCCTTCATCTCCCAGACCGCCGCCGGGCGGCGGGACCATCTGAACATCTTCGGCAACGACTACGACAC
>JAFZNQ010000090.1 GCA_017552965.1 Abditibacteriota bacterium
ATGTGACTTTTACAGAGACGGTGACAGAGTGTTCAGAAGACTATTTATAATCATCCTATGCGTGGCGGCCCTTTCCGGAGGGAGGAGCGCGCTGGCCCTGTCTCCCCGGGTGGAGGCGGACGGCGGCGATCTGCTCGTGAACAACATCCTTGTGTGCCGGTTCCGGGTCCCCGAGGGCGGTGTATCCCCCGACATGCGGGCCCGTATGGCAGCCATGAGGATCATGGAGCTGTCGGGGCCGGAGCTCACTCCGGACAGCGTGGCCTTCGTCAGGCTCTCCGACGACCTCTACAGGATCACTGTCCGCGGCTCTGCGGTGATATCCGCCCAGACCGAGGACGCGGCCCAGCTCTCTTCCACAGCCGAAGGGCTGGCGGGAGTGTGGGTCAACAACATCCGGGCGGCTCTGCAGGCGGTGCCCATATATCTGGACGCCTCCTCCTTCGTGCTGCCTCTGGAAGAGCAGCGCAGCTGGCTCCTCCACGGCTCCTACACCATGGAGCCCTCTCTGGCCATGGACGATCCGGACGTGGCCTCGGTGCGCTATGACCCCGTGACCCGCAGCATAGTGGCCTACGGCAAGGCTCTGGGCGTCACCAGGGTCACCATCACCGCCGGAGACTACACCTTCGAATTCATGATACACGTGAAAAAGCCGGCGGCCGTCATCCCCGACTCCTGCACCTTCAACGTCACGGGCAATCCCTGTCCCTCCTCTGTGATAAGGGCCGGGCTCAAGGGGGCCGTGTGCGGCAGCATCAAGGCGGAGCCCGGGGCCTCCACGGTGGTGGAGGGCATAGACTGGACCGACGTCTCCCTGGCTTCCGGAGCCGGCTCCACCGCCTCCGTGCGGGTGAGCTGCAATGGCGCCGATTATCTCACCGTGAGCAAGGTGGTCTACGTCCGCATACAGAACTGCTCGGAAAAGCGGGAAAAGCCTGCACGCATATTCTATTCCAACCATCCCGAGACCATGAAGGGCTTTCAGGACCTGTTTACCGGCACCCTGGAGCAGGGGGTCTGCACCCGGCTCCTCTATCACCATCTCAACGCCACCGGCAGGAACGCCAATCTGCGCATAGAGCTCATCAACGCCGGGGACGAGCCCGTCACCGTGCGGTCCACCCGCACCGCCATCAAGCCCATGGTGGACACCATCTCCGTGGGCCTGCAGGCCACCAAGGGCTTTATGAGCGCCGAGGACAAGAACATCAGCACCTATGACGTCATCCCGCCCCGGAGCACCAGATACTATCTGTCCGACGTCATGAAGCAGAACGACACCTCCAGCGGCGTCATGGAGTTCACCCAGAAGGACGGCGCCATGGGCTGCGTGGTGAGGGTCAGCGTGGTCCGGTCGGACTCCTCCAACCCCTCCGTCTATTCCTGCGCCAGATATTCCGGCACCGGCAGCTTTGACGAGGACGACTACATTTTCGACGAGCCCGTGAAGGAGTTCACCGAGACCTACGAGGTGGGCAAGAGCTGGGTGTTCATCTCCGTGGGCAAGGAGCACCTCACCACCGAAAAGGGCACCAAGCTCTACGGCAATTACGGGGTCACCTACAGGATGCACTTCACCCTCACCAATCCCACCGGGGACGAGAGGAAGGTCCGGGTGGGCTTCGACCCCTCCGCCGGGGCCGCGGCCGCCTACTTCACCGTCAACGGCGAGCCTGTCACCATACATCACATCAAGCCGCCCTCGGAATTCAACATATACACCGACACCCTGAAGCCCGGGGAGACCCGGCGGCTCACGGTGGAGACCATGCCCGTGTCGGGCTCCAACTATCCCGCCAAGGTGATAGTGGGCCCGGTGAGCCAATAGGAGAAAGCTATGCTCTGTACCATGAACGATCTGCTGAGGAAGGCGGATGCCGGCAACTACGGCATGGGCGCCTTCAACTTTGCCAACGCCGAGACCCTGCTGGCCATCTATGAGGCCAGTCAGGAGCAGGGCATGGATGCCATGCTCATAGGCTCCGCCGAAGAAAACCTGAGCTTTGGCCTGAAAAAATGGGTGGAGCTGGTGGAATTCATGGCCCGGGACTTCGACATCAGCGTGTGCCTGCACCTGGACCACTGCACGGACATAGAATATATCACCGACTGCATGAAGGCGGGCGTCAGGTCCGTGATGTACGACGGCTCCTTTTTGCCCTATGAGGACAATATCCGCAACACCGCCGAGGTGGTGCGCCGGGCTGCCGATTTCGGCTCCACGGTGGAAGGGGAGATAGGCCACATAGGCCGGTGCGACGATCTGGTATTTGAGGGCACCGACACCAAATACAATACTCTCACGGACCCCCGGGAGGCCCGGGAATTCGTGGACGCCACCGGAGTGGACGCCATAGCCGTGTCCATAGGCAACGCCCACGGCCTTTCCAAGGCTCTGCCGGTCCTGGACTTTGAGCTGCTGGAGGAGATAGTCACCGCCATAGACGGCCGGGCCAGGACGGTGCTCCACGGCGGCTCCGGCATCCCCGCGGACCAGCTGAGGCGGGCGGTGAATCTGGGCATCCGCAAGGTGAACGTGGCCTCCGAGATAGGCAGGGCCTACGTGTCCACCCTGAGCAGCGTGTCCGAAAACGAGTGGTGGGGCCACGGAGTCACCGCGGCCAAGGCCGCCGTGAAAGAGGTGGTCCTCAGGTGGATAGCGGCTCTGTCTCAGGACAAACGCTGAGCTGCATGGCGCAGCCCCGGCGGCGGACCTCTCGGGTCCCGCCGCTTTTTTTGTCCCCGGGGCAAAAAAATCTCCGCATTTTTGCCGGAGAGGCCCTGGAACGGGAACAAACCTGACACCGTTGGTGTATTATTAATTGATAGTGACGGTGTCAAGTCACTTGATAGTGCGTAGATTAATTCAATTGGGGGTGCTATTGTGAACCAAGATAAATATACCACCAAGAGCCTGGAAGCTCTGTCTGCCGCTCAGGCCGAGGCCGCCAGGCTGGACCATCAGAATATAGAGCCTCTGCATCTGCTGCTGGCTCTGGTCTCCCAGGAGGGAGGCGTGGTGCCCGCCGTGCTGGACAAGCTGGCTCCGGGCAGCGCCAAAAAGCTCACCGGGGAGGTGGTCCGGCTGCTGGACAGAAAGCCCCGGGTAAAGGGCGAGGGAGGCAAGTATTTCAGCCGTGAGTCCGCGGCCCTGCTCACAGAGGCGGAAAAATGCGCCGCCGGCATGCAGGACGACTTCGTCAGCTGCGAGCATCTGCTGCTGTCCATGTTCACCGGAGACACGGGAGAGGCTCTCTCTGCCGCCGGCATAGACAGGGAGGCGGTGGAAAAGGCCATCCGGGAGGTCCGGGGGGCTGCCCGGGTCACGGACAGAGACCCGGAGGGCAAATACAACGCTCTGGAAAAATACGGCCAGGATCTGACCCGGCTGGCTGCCGCCGGCAAGCTGGACCCCGTGATAGGCAGGGACGAGGAGATCCGCCGGGTGATGCAGGTCCTGAGCCGCAGGACCAAGAACAACCCGGTGCTCATAGGCGAGCCCGGCGTGGGCAAGACAGCCATCGCCGAGGGCCTGGCCCAGAGGATCGTGTCCGGCGACGTGCCGGAGACCCTGAAGAACAAGGCCGTCTTTGCCCTGGACATGGGGGCCCTGATAGCCGGCGCCAAATACAGGGGCGAATTTGAAGACCGTCTCAAGGCGGTGCTGAATGACATCAAGGCTTCCGGCGGTCAGATCATCCTCTTCATCGACGAGCTCCACACCATAGTGGGGGCCGGAGGCGGCGCCGAGGGCTCCATGGACGCGGGCAACATACTGAAGCCCATGCTGGCCCGGGGCGAGCTGAAATGCGTGGGCGCCACCACTCTGGACGAATACCGCAAATACGTGGAAAAGGATGCGGCTCTGGAGAGGAGATTTCAGCCGGTGCTCATAGAGCCTCCCACCGTGGAGGACACCATATCCATCCTGAGAGGCCTGAAGGAAAAATACGAGGGCCATCACGGGGTGCGCATCAAGGACGTGGCTCTGGTGGCGGCGGCCACCCTCAGCGACCGCTACATCTCCGACCGGTTCCTGCCGGACAAGGCCATCGACCTGATAGACGAGGCTGCCAGCCGCCTGAGGATCGAGATAGACAGCATGCCTACCGAGATAGACGAGATCGACAGGCGCATCATGCAGCTGGAGATAGAGAAGCAGGCTCTGAAGCAGGAGACCGACGAGGCTTCCATGGAGAGGCTGAAGGCTCTGGAGGAGGAGATAGGCCGCCTGAAGGAGGAGTCCGACCGGCTGAAGCTCCACTGGAAGAGCGAAAAGGAGATCATCGACGAGATCCGGGAGTGCAAAAACGAGATACAGGAGCTGGTCCGGGAGGAAGGCCTGGCGGAGAAGAAGGGCGACCTGGAACAGGCGGCCCGGCTGCGGCACGGCACCATCCCCGAAAAGAAAAAGCATCTGGAGGAGCTCAGCGACCGTCTGACAGAGGCCCAGAAGGACCACCGCATACTGAAGGAGGAGGTGGACGAGGACGATATAGCCGAGGTGGTGGCCAAGTGGACCGGCATCCCCGTGTCCCGTATGCTGGAAAGCGAGATGCAGAAGCTGATCACCATGGAAGACCGCCTGAAGGAAAGGGTCATAGGCCAGGACGTGGCCGTCTCCAGCGTGTCCAACGCCGTCCGCAGGTCCAGAGCGGGCCTGTCGGATCCGGGGAGGCCCATAGGCAGCTTTCTCTTCATGGGTCCCACCGGCGTGGGCAAGACCGAGCTGGCCAAGGCTCTGGCGGAGTTCATGTTCGACGACGAAAAGGCCGTCATCCGCATAGACATGAGCGAGTATATGGAAAAGCATTCGGTGGCCCGCCTCATAGGAGCGCCTCCGGGCTACGTGGGCTACGACGAGGGCGGCATGCTCACGGAGAGCGTCCGCCGCAAGCCCTACGCGGTGGTGCTGTTTGACGAGATAGAAAAGGCCCACGCCGACGTGTTCAACATACTGCTCCAGATACTGGAGGACGGACGGCTCACGGACGGTCAGGGGAGGACGATGGACTTCAAGA
>JAFZNQ010000091.1 GCA_017552965.1 Abditibacteriota bacterium
CAGGGACGTGATACGGCAGACGGAGCTGATGGACCCTCTCGTCCATCTGCTGGGAAAAAAGCGTTATTTCACGCCCCGGCCCGCCACTCACGTCAGGATAGTCAGCGGCACAGCCGATGAACACGCCTCCTTTACCCTGGGGCTGAACCTGTTCACGGCGGCCAATATGCGGGCCGCGGACTCTGCCGAATACGCTCTGGTGTGGAACATGGTCCACGGCGATCGGGAAGGGACCAGCCGCGGCACCTTTTTGGAATGGGTAAAGACCATCACGGCGGAAGACGCCGGGGCCGTTCTTTATCACGGAGAAAGATTCAGACGTGTCACAGGACGATAGGAGGACAATATGAATAGTTTTCTGGAGCTGGCAGAGAAGAGATATTCCTGCCGCAAATACAAGCCGGACCCGCTGCCGGAGGAATACCTGGACAGATTGCTGAGAGCAGCAGCCCTGGCTCCCACCGGCTGCAACCTGCAGCCCTGGCGCATCATGGTGATCAGGTCCCCGAAGGGACTGGAGGAGCTGAAGTCAGTCACTCCCTACACCTTCGGAGCCCCCTGCGTGCTGGCGGTGCTGGCCTGCGGCTCGGAGGGCTGGACCCGGAAGTACGACGGCAAGAGCTGCAGGGTCATAGACGCGTCCATCGCGGCTACCCACATTATCCTGCAGGCGGCCGACATGGGGCTGGGGACCTGCTGGGTCATGAGCTTTGACCCCGCCGCCTTTACCCGCATATTTGAGCCCGGCGCCGATATGGAGCCGGTGGCCCTGATACCCGTGGGCTTTCCCGCCGACGACGCCGCGCCCGGACCGGGCCACGCTGCCTCGAAGGACCTGAAGGAACTGGTGTCTTATAAATAAAAAAAGGACATATTGACAGACGTTCCGGCGGCTGTTATTATAAATATGTAATAGGCCGACAGGCCGTATATAACAAGGAGAAGAATATGTTTATCATTGTGTGTGTGATGCTCTGCGCGCTGCTCTGCGCTACCCGGGTATTTGCTGCCGACGAGGCTCCTCAGCCCAAGGGCTCCGGCAAGGGCCTTGCGGCCGTGATAGTGATAGTAGTTATCGTCCTGGCTGCCGTGTATGCAGTGAAGGGCGTCATCATCCCCCGCCAGCAGTACGAAAAGGGTATGAGCCTCATGTCCGAGGGCAACTACAAGGAAGCCGAAAAGGTGCTGTCCGAGGTCAATTACAAGGACAGCAAGGCCAAGGCCGAAGAAGCCAAAAAGGCCGAAGAAGACCAGGTGAACAAGGCCCGCTACCGCAAGGCCGTCAGGACCTACAAGTCCGGCGATTACGCCAAGGCTATGGCTATGTTTATGGCTCTGGGCGAATACAAAAACAGCGCCGCTCTGGCCTCCGAGGCCGAGAGAAAGATGGAGGCTGCCGGAAAGCCCAAGCCCGACACTCCCAAGCTGAAGGTCCGCGAGGCCGACTGGGATTGGGACGACCGCTGGGACGATGATGACGACGACGATTGGGATGATGACGATGACGACTGGGACGACGACGATGAGTGGTGGGATGACTGATCCCGCCGGCGCCCGGTGAACAGCTGATAAGGAGGAAAGGAGATGTGGATCTGTGTGACGATAATTGCCGCCCTTGTATGCGCCGGCCGGCTCCGCGCCGCCTGCGATACAGGGGCGCTGCGTCAATACAGGGACAAGCTTTCCGGCGCCATGAGAGTGGCGGAGCTGGCGGAAGAGCTGGCTGAGAAAAGAGCCGGCAGATTCGAGCCTGCCCGCCGGGTCTTTGAGCAGACCCTCGCCAGAGCCGAAGCCTGCCTGTCTCTCGCGGAGCAGGCCCGCACCCCTTCGGATTGGAAAAAGGTGGCGGAGCGGGTGGAGAGGCTCACCGGCTTTGACCGGAGGCGGGCTCTGGCGGAGGAATGCAGGCAGGAGGCCCGGCGCCTCAGGGAGGAAGAGCAGGAGCGCCTGAGGGAGACTGCCAGGGCCCGGCTGTCGGCCCTGAGGGATGCCGGCCGCAGGCTGCTGATACCCGCCCTGATAGTTGCCGCCATTGTGGTGAGTATAGTCGTGAGCGCCCGGCGGACCGGCCCGGACGAAGAGCCGAGGCCTGCCTCCTCTGCTTCTCGCAGCTATACCCCTTCCTCCGACGACGGCTATTATTACAGTCCCGAGGACACGGAATACGACGACGGCGTGGAGGACAACACCAACGACGATGAGGACCGATACCGGGAGGCCGCCGACCTGTTTGAAAACGGAGAATATGACGAAGCCCGGGATATCTTTGAGGACCTGGGTGACTACAAAAACAGCTCCGAGCTGGCGGAGCTGGCAGACGAAAAGGCCGACAGAGAGATCTATGCCCCGTCCGCCTATGACTATGACAGCCGGGACGACGACGATGACGACTACTATGACTACAGCCCCGGGGATGACTACTCCCGGGATGACGCAGAGCTGTATAGATTTGACGGATGGTGAGACAGGAGCGGCGCAGCCACGAGGCTGCGCCGCTTGCATATGTGGTGCGGCGGCAGGCGCTCTGCGCCGCTACTGCAGCGGCGAGGGCGCTTGTCCCGTCCAGGCTTAACGTCACTTCGGCGGCGATGGCGCAAGCGCCATCGCCGGTAAGAAGTCCCCTTCAAAAGAACCGCGAGCCCGGGCTACGGATCAAGCCCGACGGGACAAAAATAGCTCTCTCTCATACCTCTCGTCTGCCCCGCGATACGGCCCCTCCCACCAGCCCTCTCTGCCAATGGCAGAGTAAGGAATGGGCTGGCGGGCCCCACCGTAGATCTCTTACCCCAAATCGCGTAATGCTGACGCATTACATATATTGCGATTTGGGCCGAGATGACGCGGGGTTGCCGCGCCGAGATGACGTCTGTATTTGACCGCCGGTATTGACACACCCTTCCTATCGCCGTAAAATAATACTGTATCACCGAAACAGGTCCGTTTTTTATGTACGTTTATATTCTCAGCAATTCACACAAGACCGTCTTTTACACAGGGGTAACCAACAACATCTTCAGACGTATGTTTGAGCATAAAAGCGGACTCATCGAAGGCTTCTCAAAGAAATACCACTGTTCGCTTCTCCTTTGGTACAGAGAGCTCAGCGGAGAAACGGATGCAATAACGTTCGAGAAAAGCCTGAAAAAATACAGCCGCTCCGCAAAACTCAAGCTGATAACCAAGGACAACCCCGAATTGAACGATCTGGCTAAGGATTGGGATTTTGGTGATTTGACGGTCCCCCTGGAATATACTCAATTTCCGGGAATGCACTGAATTTGTCCCGTCCCAAATTAAACGTCACTTCGGCGGCGAGGGCGCTTGCGCCATCGCCGGTAAGAAGTCCCCTTCAAAAGAAACGCGAGCCACGGTCACGGACCAAGCCCGACGGGACAAAGGGCTGTTGTTTCCGGCGGTGAGCATGATCTTTGCCCGGGGCATTGGCGACAGTCTGAAGGGGATCTCTTACCGGTTTCGCTTATGCGAAACCGCCGAGATGACGTCTGTATTTGACCGCCGTTTCTGCAGCTGCGAGGGTGCTTGTCCCGTCCAGGCTTAACGTCACTTCGGCGGCGATGGCGCTTGCGCCATCGCCGGTAAGAAGTCCCCTTCAAAAGAAACGCGAGTCACGGTCACGGACCAAGCCCGACGGGACAAAGGGCTGTTGTTTCCGGCGGTGAGCATGATCTTTGCCCGGGTCTGTCCTTCCCATTACAGGGGATCTCTTACCGGTTTTTCCTATCGTCAAAACCGCCGAGATGACGTCTGTATTTGACCGCCGTTTCTGCAGAGCCCTCGCCGCTTGCATATGATGTGCGGCGGCAGGCGCTCTGCGCCTGCCGCCACACAAATTTTTTGCCTTTGGCGGGCGCGGGAGCGCCCGCCAAAGGCTCATGGTTCTATCTGCCCGCCAGCTCTATGATGGCCTGACCCGGCAGCAGGTCTCTCCCCTCCGTCCGGGCTTCCACTCTGTAGGCGCCGGCGGGGTCCTCCGGGGCAAAGACGTATTCCAGCTCGCCGTTCAGGTCCGTGGTCCGTTCGTCATTGCCCACCAGCACCGTGACCCCGGGGACGGGGGTGGTGGTGACCTCCTCGGCAATGAGGGTCACCGAGGCTATATACAGGTCTCCCGTCTTGGCCCTGAGCCTCAGGTCCGCGTCTCCGTTCATGCCGCCGGAGAAGCGGCAGTCGTCCACGGTGAACCGGGTCTTTTTCCAGACGCCGGCGCCGGACATGATCTGCGCGTCCGTGGGCTTGTAGGCGGGGAAAAACTCCCCGAAGCCTGCGGGAGAGGCAAACATATCCTCCGAGTTGTACTGCATGTCAAAGTCTCCCTTGCCGTCCAGATACTCCACTTCAAAGGTCAGGTGTTTCGCCCTTCTCATGGCCTCGTTCATGACCTGCACGTAGAAGTAGGGCATGTCTCCCTGCTTCACCTGCCAGCAGCGTTTGCCCGCCTTGCGGGTGAGTATCACCCGGCCGTCAATGGCGTCGGTGGGGTGCAGGTCCCGGTAGTCGGCGTCCTCCGCGTTCATGGAGCAGCTCTCCAGAGGGCGCCGGCCGTCGCAGGTGACGGTCCTGACGGTGAATTTCTCCCCGGCTGCCGCCCGGGCAGGCAGCTCCAGGTAAATGGGTCTGGCGGGCTTTTCCGTCAGGACCAGGAGCCCCAGGCTGCATATGGTGCGGTCCTCCGGACAATAGGCGTGAGCGTAGGAAAAGGCGTTGAGGCCCTCGTCGTCCGGCACCCTGACTGTAATGAGGCCGTTGTCCCGGGTGAACTCGGTCCTGACGGGCTGCGGATTTATGCCGGCTCTGTACCACAGGGCTTCCGTCACAGGGGCGTCGCCCCTGAAGGACACCTCAAAGGAGCTCTTGTCCTTCCTCAGGTCGCAGACCGGTATCAGGTAGCCGCCGCCGGTGACGTAGGGGCACAGGTCCCGTCTCACGGACAGCAGGCCGGTCTCCACTCCCTCGGGAGCGCTGCAGGCGTCTCTCCCCAGATACTCGGTGTACCAGTAGAGGCCCTTCAGCAAATTGGTGAGGGGCGCCAGCTTTTCCAGCTTCAGGGCCTTGTCCCTGTTTTGGCCCATGCCCAGCTTGTACCGGCTCAGAAAGCTGTTCTCGATGCAGCGGAAGGCCCTGATGCGGCCCGTCTTGTCCATGCCGTCTATCAGATTGTATTCGCCGCCCAGAAAATACTTGCCAAAGGTGTACTGTATCAGCTCGGGGTAGCCGTAGGCCATCCACAGGTCAAAGCCGGCGTGCCCCGCGTGGAGATACTGGCCGTAAACGTCGCTGCAGCCCTCGTACCACACGTAAAAGTCATCGTGAGCCTTGTATTCCGGGTCGGAGAAGATGCGGCGGCACAGCTCCAGAGTGCCTTCGGTGGCGCAGCCGGACACCCGGTGGTGATGGCGCCGGTCCAGGCAGTAGCTGTTCTGATAGGCTCCCAGCTGGTCCCACTGGACGCCGTCAAAGCCGTAATAGTTGGCGTATCTCTCGGTCCACCACAGCACGTAGTCCTGCCACTCCCGCGCGGCCAGGCACATCTGGGGAAAATTGCCGTGATAGTGCGACTCCACGTTGTTGTAGCCTCCGTCGTAGCGCTTGGCCACGAAGTCCTTGTAGTAGTCCCACAGGGGCTGTCTGACGTCCGGAGACAGGGCCTGCAGCCGGGTCTGAAACTGCTCGTCGTCGGAGTGGGGCACGCCCGGATAGTCCTCCCAGGCGTAGATGGGATTGATGTAGGGGACTATGCGGCCGCCCCGCCTGTGGACGTTCTGCACGGCGGCTATGATGGTCTCGTCGCCGCCCACCAGAGGGTCCGGCTCCCACAGGGGGTAGTCGTGGCCCATGAATTCCAGTCCCGCCAGGCCTATGACCCCGGTGCCCTGGGAAAGGGCCTTGTCATACATGTCGCTCCTGATATTGTTGAAGTCAAAGCCCGCCTTCATGGCAGGCTTCAGGGGGCCCATGCTCCAGATGGAGGAGTACCAGTACCAGTTGGGCATCTCCCGCGCCCAGCGGGGCACTTGGGGAGAGGCCATAAAGCTCTCGGCCCAGGCTCTGTACACGTCGGCACCCCAATGCCAGTCTCCCGTGTGGACCCCGGTGGCAAACAGGAGCCTCTCCCGGCCGCCCCGCTTCAGGTCCAGATATTTCCCCAGATCCAGGGTGAGACGGCCGCCCTCGACCCGGGCGTCCAGATAGCCGCCTATGAGCTCCTTGTCTTCGGAAGCGATATAAAAGCCGCTGTCCCGGTCGTAGAGATCCATCCAGAACATGCCCGCCTGACCGCCGTATTCCAGCCTGGGGGCATTCCACCAGTTCTGATATACCACGCCGTTGACCACGTCTCCCTCATTGTGAAAGAGGTTCCTGACCGGGTCGGGTATCTTTTCGCCGTAGCGGTTGGGCCGGACCAGGGTGTCGTCGGAGCCCCTGTTGCCTATGGAGAGGCCGGTCACACAGGGGCATTGGACCTCGGTGATCCTCAGGTCCCCGTCGTTTCTGAGCTGCAGGTCCCAGACTATGATGCCGGGCCTTGCCGGGTCACTCTTCACCGTGAGCAGGACCGAGACGCCGCTGCCGCTGTAGCGGCACACCACCGAGCTGCCGGCCTCCTCCACGCCGTCGCAGACAAGAGGCACCTGCCTGGGCCGGGGGTTGTCTATGGAAAAGACGCCTACCGGGCAGACAGCCCGGCCGTGGAGATAGCTCTTGCCGGTGACCCGGTTGGTCAGGGCGGAGAGCCTGCCCTGTGAATCTATGGTGACGGAATAAACGTCGCTTTGCAGAGTGGCCGCAGTCAGGCCGGCGGCAAAGCTCAGGATTAAAAGGATGACAAATAGCTTGGTGAACATGCTGACCTCATCTGATAGGGTATCAGTATCAGTATAGCATACGAGGGCTTTCCGGCGCAAGAAAAAAGACCCTCCGCTGCGGGAGGGTCCGTGTCCGGTCACACTATGAGCTCCGCATTGGAGCGGGGGATGTCCGCCTCGGCGCCGTCGGAGAGCCTGACCCGGATGACCCGGGCCCGGGCTCCGGTCTCCAGCAGGACCGGCTCCTCGGGGATGTCGATGATGGTGCCTATGCGGCAAAAATAAGGGTTGGAGGTGATGCGCACGGTCTTGCCCGTGGCCAGATCATAATCCTCCGGGGCGGCTGAGCCTTCCACCCGGGAAAGGGTGATCACCTCGGGGCGGATGACGCCGGCGCGTATGTGGGTGGCTCCGTTGAAGGAGGCGTCGCAGCCCTCGTGGTTCTTCAGCAGCTCAAAGGCCCTGTCGGACATGGGGATGGAGCCGAAGCCCTCGGTGAGTATGATGGTCAGGGGTATGTTTTCCTCGCCGGTGATGGCCACGCCTATGTCCCGGCCCAGATAGGCCTTGATGTTGGTGTCGGGCATGGCGCCGCCTATGAGGCCGGCGGCTCCCACTGCCTGGGCCTTCCTGATGACCTCCAGGGTGATACAGGCGCCGGCAGCTATCAGGCAGCCCTTGTGTTCTCCTGTGATCTGCTCGGGAGTGATGACGTCCTCGGGGGAGGAGGCCAAAACGGCTATCCTGCCGTAGCCTTCGCCGCCTATGCCGAATATGCCCTGCAGCATGGCGCCCCGGGCCTCTATGACCACCGTATCGCCGCCGGAGACCTCCGTGACCGTGCCCGGCAGATAGGCCGACAGGCGTATCTGGGTGGCCGGGAGCCGGATGCCCACGGAGCCGGTGAGGGGATTGATCATCTCCACGGCGCCCCGGTAAGGGCTCTTGCACTGGCTCTTCAGCAGGCCGAAAAAGGCGGTGTGCTCTGCCAGCAGGTCTCCCTTTTCCACCCGGTCGCCCCGGGCGGCCTTCATATCCCGGGGCAGTCTGTCCGGGTTGACCCCCAGTATGGCCGCCGCCTTCACGGTGCCCATGATGCCCTGTATGTCGGCCTCCGCCACCGTCTGAGAGGCGGTGACGGCGTCCCCCGGCTGCACCAGTATATTGCCCTTGACGGGGAGCCGGCGCAGCTTTTTGAGCGGGATGTTCTGGGCTATGGTGAGCCCCGAGGTGTATATCTTGGCCATTATCGCTCCAGCTTGCCCAGCCGCTGCCTCAGAGACTTCAGCTCCTCGGTCACCTGCTGCTGTTTTTCGGATTTGCGTGTCACCCACTTGGGAGCGTCGGGACCTGTGTCCCGGGAGCCCCTCTTGGCATACCAGGCCTCCAGGTCCGCGGTGACGGAGGCCAAATATTCCTCCTGGACCTGTATCCTGCGGGTGAGATAATCTCTGTAGAGGGCCCTCTGCTCCTCTCTCTTGCGTCTCTGTTCCTTGCGGAGCCTGTCGGCCCGGGCGCGTATGTCCCGATACCGCTCCCACAGGGCCTCCTGCTGCTTGAACCGGAGTATGCCGCCGGCCTCCCGGAAGGCGGAGACTATGACCTCGCAGTCCTCCCGGTACTCCCGGCCCTTTTTGGGCTCGGGGCCGGCGTAGTCCTGCTCCAGCCGGTCCAGAAGGGCAGTGATCTTTTCGGTGGTCTTCTGCACCTCCTCGTCCGTCAGCTCCCTGTAGCGCTTGCTCAGCTCATACATGGTGTTGGACAGGTCCAGATATTCAGACCACAGGGCGTCGCTGTCCTGCTTG
Organism: Abditibacteriota bacterium; assembly: GCA_017552965.1. Classification (NCBI taxonomy): domain Bacteria; kingdom Pseudomonadati; phylum Abditibacteriota; species Abditibacteriota bacterium. Next base: position 8,630 of record JAFZNQ010000091.1, read on the forward strand.
TCCATGGGCCTGTATTCGGAAAAGGCTTCCTTGATCCTGCGGAGCTCGGCAAAGGCGTCGGCAAAGCTGACGTCCGTGTCCGGCTTGCCCTCGCTCTGCAGCTGCTCCTTGCATCTGTCTGCCTGAAAGTCGGCCCGAAAGCCGCTCAAAAGCTCCCTGATGACGTGAGCGTTGTGCAGCCGTTCCTGCAGCCGGTTCAGCCTGGCTTGTCTGGATAATTTCAAAAAGGCCCTCCCGGGTCCCTGCGCCCGCCGGGGAAGGACCCCGGAGCGGACGGCGGGCCGCTATTTTTTGATGTACTTTTTCTTGTTCTTGTTGAAGCCCTGGTCGGTCTTCTTTTCGTCGTAGGCCCACAGGCCTGACTTGCCCTTGACGTTGAAGCAGTGGTAGCTGCTGAGGATGCTGGCTATGAGCAGCCTGGAGCAGCGCCGGACTATGTTGACCTCCGTGTACAGGGCGGCAAAGGAGAGGGGCTTGCGGGAAAGGATGCTGCAGATCACGTCATACACGGTGAGATCGTCCTGCTCTGCCAGCTCCAGCAGCTCCAGAGAACGGTTGGTGTCTATGGAGCAGGCCTTGTCCGTCTCGCCGGTGTATTCGAAGGTGTAGCCCTCGGGGGACTTGTTCAGATAGAACACGGCTCCCGACACGTGGGTCACTTCTGTGTAAAAGTCTGCCATGCCGTACATGAGCCGGTTGGCCCTGTTGATATACACGGTCCGGCCGCTGATGGTCACCGGCGCCACTTCCATATTGTCCGGCAGGGTGAAAAAGGCGGGCTGTATCTGGCACAGCGGGAAGGTGCCCGCCACCTTGTGGTGATACTTCAGCACGCAGCGCTGCCGGGTGTCGTTGATGCTGTAGATGGTGCGGCTGGGGTCCTCGTCGCCCACGTCCTCCGCCAGAGGATTGTAGATCTCGGTGCGGAGAGCCGGGTCAAAGCCCTCGGGCTCCAGCATGCAGTCGTAGAGGTCTCCCTCCATGTCCTCCACGGGCTGAGGCTCCGTGTAGATCAGGCTCTCGGGCATCTCCCTGACCCAGTCGGGGACGGAGATGGTCTTGGAATAGGTCTCGCCGGTGATCATGACCGTGTCGGTCTGCTTCATGAGCTCGGCCAGCCGGAGCTTCAGGACGGGCACCAGACCGTGCTCCAGAGGTATGTCCAGAAATTCCCGGATGATCTCTCCGGCGGTGACGGAGCCCTTTTTGGCTACGTATTCGGTGATGTCCTCCAGGTCCTCGTCCTCAAAGTCCACCTTCACGTACCACTGGGAGTCGTTGTGGTCTATCCGGGGGTCCTGCACTGCGGAAAAGAGATAGTTGGCCAGTAAAGCCCTGTTGGCCTCGTCGGCCACGTCCTCGCTCTTGTAGCAGCGCGCCAGGGCGTCGGACAGGAGATAATAGCCGCCCTTGACTACCTGTCTGACTATGTCGTCCAGGACCGCCTTGTCCAGGAGTATGTCGTCGGGGGTCAGAGGGTCCGCGGGGCTGTCGCCCAGCTTCTTCTGGCAGGCCGCCAGCTCCTTGCGGAAGGCCTTGATATCCTTCCTGGAATATATGTTCCGGTCGCCCAGCAGGACGCAGGTTTTGGAGGAGAGCACCTTGTCATAGACGTCCGCCGGGTCAAAGGACCCGGGGTCCTGCTTCCACACTCCGTATTGCAGAGCCCGCATGGACAGGGGCCCCTCCGCGGTGAGCTCCGCGAGGGCCTTGTCCGGGTCCTCAAAGGACACGGGGACCGCGGCCTCGGCTTCCTCGGGGGAGATGGCGTTCAGCTCGTCAAACTCCTCCGGGTCGTCGGCGGGGACAAGGAGCCACTTGGTCAGGCCCACCCGGCCGCCGGCGCAGAAAAAGGTGCGGGCGTCCGACAGGTGGGTGCGCAGCTTGGCGGCTGCGGTCTTGTCGGCGGGATACACGGCGCATATCTCCTGTTCCAGCTGCTCCTTGGTGAGAGGGAAGCCGCAGTTGTCCAGTATGGCGGCCACGGCTTTGGAAAAAGCGGACCTCCCCAGAGAGCGTCTGAAGCCGAAGGTGTAATAGGGCCCTTCCCTGACGAAGACGTCCTTGTCAAAAAGGGCTTCTATGATGCCCGACTGGATGCCCGGTATGTCTGCGGAAGCCGCCAGCTTCTGCCCCTTGAGGGTCTTGCCCAGCATTCCTGTAAACAGCTGTGTCCTGAGATATTCTTTGGCGCCTGTTGATGTCATAACTTGTGTTCCTTATTTGATAAGTGTTCCTTGCAAATCGTTTGCGTTGACGGCCCCGGTGATCCTGACCCGGACCATTTCTCCGGGGGCGGGCCGTCCTCCCCTGATATATACCACGCCGTCCACTTCCGGGGCGTCTCTGTAGCAGCGGCCCACGGAGCCGCGGCGGTCGCGGACTTCCGTCAGCACCTGCAGCTCTCTGCCCGCGAGGGCGCTGTTCTTTGTCAGCGATATCCGTTCCTGCTGCAGGGCGAGCCCTGCGAGACGCTCCTTTTTGACCTCCTCCGGGACCTGCTCCATGTCCCGGGCAGGGGTGCCGGGCTCCGGGGAATAGGCAAAAAAGCCCGCCCGGTCAAAACGCATCTCCGCGGCAAAGTCCAGGAGCTCCCGGTATTCCTCATCGGTCTCTCCGGGAAAGCCCGCGATAAAGGTGGTCCTGAGACATATGTCCGGCATGGCCCGGCGCAGACGGCCTATGAGCTGTCTGCAGCTCTCCGCGGTGCCCCTGCGGTTCATACGCCGGAGAACGGCGTCGGAGGCGTGCTGCAGAGGCATGTCTATATACGGAAGGGCCACCGGAGAGGCCGCTATGGTCTCTATGAGCCGGTCCGTGATCTCGTCGGGATAGGTGTACATGAGCCGTATCCAGCATATCCCGTCTATGTCCGACAGCTCCTCTATGAGCCGGCAGATGAGGCCGGGCTCTCCCAGATCCTTGCCGTAGGCTGTGGTGTCCTGGCCTATGATGACCAGCTCCTTCGTCCCCTGGACCGCCATGCTCCGGGCCTCTGCCACTGCGGACTCTATGGGCCTGGAACGGAGGCTGCCCCTGATGGAGGGGATAGCGCAGTAGGAGCATCTGTTGTTGCAGCCCTCGGTGATCTTCAGATTGCCGGTCCAGAAGGGGGTCAGCGAGCACCTGCCCGGCTCCGGCTCCCGCCAGACGGAGGAGGGCTGCCGCACCTCTCTCAGCCTGCCGCCGGAAAGCAGCCGGTCTATGGCAGCTCCTATGCCGTGCTGCAGCTCTATGCCCAGTATGCCGTCGGCCTCGGGAAACAGCTCCTCCAGCTCCCGCAGGTATTTCTGGGCGTAGCAGCCTGTGATGAGCACCTTCAGGGAGGGCCTGTCCTTTTTCAGGAGCAGCATGTCCCGTATGTTCTCCCGGGCTTCCTCTCTGGCGGGCTCTATGAAGCCGCAGGTGTTGATGATCACGCAGTCCGCCTCGGAGGGGTCGCCGGTGATCTCGTGTCCCTCCGAGAGGAGGGCGCCTATGGCGCACTCGGTGTCATAGGTGTTCTTTTCGCACCCCAGGGAGATAAAGCCTATCCTTGCCATCAGTCCTGCTCACCCTTTCCCGACAGATATTCCTCCAGCTGGGCTTCGGTGATGAGCACCTGCCTGCGGTTGGAGCCGTTGGCGGGGCCCACTATGCCGGCCTCTTCCATCTGGTCCACCATCCTGGCGGCTCTGTTGTAGCCTATGGAGAACCTTCGCTGCATTATGGAGATGGAGCAGAATCTGTTGCTCACCACGAATCTGAGCGCGTCGTCCCACAGGTCGTCGGTGGAGCCGGACTCGCCTTCGTCGCCGTCCCGGGAGCCGCTGTCGGCCACGGGGTCGGCCTCCAGCTCATAGGAGGGCTCCCGCTGCTCTTTGAGATAGTCGCACAGTCTGATGGTGTCGTCCTCGGACAGATAGCAGCCCTGGATCCTCACGGGCTTGGGCTCGTCGGTGGGGGCAAAGAGCATGTCGCCGCGGCCTATGAGGCTCTCGGCTCCCTTGGTGTCCAGAATGGTCTTGGAATCTATGTAGCTGGACACGGTAAAGGCTATCCTGGCCGGGATATTGGCCTTGATCTTGCCGGTGATCACGTCCACCGAAGGCCTCTGGGTGGCCACCACCAGATGGATGCCCACGGCCCGGGAAAGCTGGGCCAGCCGGCAGATGGAGTATTCCACGTTCTTGGCGCACTGCATCATCATGTCCGCCAGCTCGTCTATGACCACCACCATGTAGGGCATCTTTTCGTTGCCCGGCTTGTCGTTGAAGCTCTCTATGTTCCGGGAGTGGCACTGCTCCAGCACCCGATACCGGCGGCTCATCTCTTTGACCACCGCTTCCAGGACCCCGGCGGCCAGCTTTACGTCCTTGACCACCGGATGGGCCAGATGGGGTATGCCGTCATACAGGCTCAGCTCCACCCTCTTGGGGTCTATGAGCACCAGCCTCAGCTCTTCGGGAGGCAGGCGGTACAGCAGACTGGTGATGAGGGCGTTCAGGCCCACGCTCTTGCCGGAGCCGGTGGCGCCGGCTATCAGAAGGTGGGGCATCTTGACCAGATCCGCAATCCGGGGCGTGCCCGCCACGTCGGCGCCCAGCACGAAGGGCAGGCGGTATTTGGTCTTCTGAAACAGATCGGTCTCCAGGATCTCTCTCAGGCCTACGGCGGATCTCTCCCTGTTGGGCACCTCCACGCCTATGGCCGATTTGCCGGGGATGGGAGCCTCGATCCTCACGTTCAGGGCGGCCAGATTCATGGCCAGATTGTCCGCCAGTCCCACTATCTTGCTGACCTTGATGCCCTGGGCCAGCTGCACCTCATAGCGGGAGACCGTGGGGCCGGAGGCTATCTCCACCACGTAGGCCTCCACTCCGAACTCTCCGAGAGTGGTCTGGATGATCTCCTTGTTCTGCTCCGTCTCCTCCGGTGTGTTGCCGGTGATGGCCGGAGTCGCTCTCAGCAGGTCCGTGGGAGGCAGTACCCAGTCTCCCCGGGTCTGATCTTTCACAGTCCCGAGGCTCAGGATGGTCTGCTCCGGCTCTTCCGTGTGAGCAGTCTGCGCCGGGCCTATAGTCTGCAGGATGCCCGGCTCGGTATCCGGCTCTTTCTCTTTGCCCCGGGTCCTGCCCTGCCCGGGGCTTGCGCCGCGCTGTTGGCGGTTCGCCTCTTTGGCTCTGCCCCGCTCCAATTTCTCCAGTATGGAATTCCGGACCAGACGGAACACCGCGGAGGGCTTCTGTTCCGTCAGTATGAAGACCGCCCACGCCAGCAGCAGCAGGCCTATGAGATAGCTGAAGACTCCGAAGCAGGTCCTGAGGAGCCGGGCCAGAGCGCCGCCGGCGGCTCCGCCGCGGTCCGGCAGTATCAGGGCGCACAGGGCCTCCGCTGCCACCAGGGCCAGGGCCGCTCCCCAGAGCCGCCTCTGTTCAAAGCCCTTGCTGCCATAGCGGAATACGGACAGGCCGTAATAGGTCATGCCGCAGCAGACGCAAAAGGCGCCAAGGCCGAAAAGGCTCAGGGCCAGGTCGGCGCAGGCGTTGCCGAATATGCCGGCCCTGCCGTTGAGGCAAAGCAGCACAAAGAGCAGGGGACCTGCGCATATGAGGAAATACCCGGCGGCGTTTTTGGCCGTCTGAAGACCCTCCCGCCGCTTGGCGGAGGACCGGGTTTTCCTGGTAGTATTACTCATTGGATGCTCCTTGTATTAATTGGAAACTACACAATTATATTATATACTAAACCGGGGCCGATATTCAAGGCGGAGAGGGCCAAAAGGGCGGGGCGGTTTGTTTTTTCGCGCCGGATATGGTATAATGAACATATAAGTTTTACGAGGCGTGTGTATGAGCGATACAGACAACAAGGAGGTCTTGCAGGACGAGACCCCGGCCGGCATAGAGATGCTGAAGAAAAAATGGCTGGAATATGAGGCCTACAAGGAGTCGGAGGAGGCTGCCCGGACGAAGGATATAGTCTTCAAGGACAGCGCCCTGAGCGTGGGGGACTATTCTCTGGAAAAGGAGGAGGTCCTGGTGCGGCTCAACGTGAACGAGGACGCCCTCCGCAGGCTCACCATGATAGGGGAGCTGGACTCCATAGTGGTGGAAAACCCGGCGGGAGAGCAGAGGCGGCTCTATTCCTCCGCCTCCGTGGACCGGTTCATCCGGGACGGGGAGATCAGCGGGGGAGTCACCGAAGAGAGGATACTGGAGGCGGCGGACAAGGAGCTGCTGCATCAGATATACCTCCTGCAGGACATGGTGCTGACCCAGTCCAAATACATCAAATACCTGAAGGACATGCTCCTGCTGGAGATGCGCAACATCAAGGAACAGAATCTGGATCTGACCAGCTACGTGTATGAGCTGTCGGAAAAGATAGACAAAAACGGGAAATAGGTGATATTATGCTGCTGATCGTATTATTGTGTCTGGGGGCTCTGCTCATAGCGGCTGTGGCCATAGTCCTGTGGGGCATCGGGACCTACAACAGGCTGGTGCAGATGAGGAACAAGATCGACTACACCTGGGCGCAGGTGGACGTGGTGCTGAAAAAGCGCTTTGACCTGGTGCCCGGGCTGGTGGAGACCGTCAGGGGCTACGCCAAGCACGAGAGCGAGACCCTCGAAAAGGTGATCCAGGCCAGGAGCATGCTCTCCCGGGCCGGCACCGTGGCTGAGCAGGCGGAGGCCAACAATTTCCTCACGGGGGCTCTGAAGAGCATCTTTGCCCTGGCGGAGGCCTATCCCGAGCTGAAGGCCAACGAGGGCTTTCTGAGGCTGCAGGAAGAGCTGACCAACATAGAAAACAAGCTGGTCTATCAGAGGCAGTTCTACAACGACACGGTCTATGCCTTCAACACGGTGATCATGCAGTTTCCCACCAACGTCATAGCGGGCATGTTCAAGTTCGCTCCCAGGGATCTCTTCAAGACCGAACAGGAAGAGGAGCGGGAGCCGGTCAGGTTTTCCTTCTGAGGCCATGAGACTCGGGCGGATCATCATCCTGCTGCTGGCGGTCCTGGCCGCCGGCCCCCTCTGCGCCAGGGACGTGGACTGGACGGAGGTGGACCTGTCTCTCCACAAATCGGGGCGGGCCACCATCGTCTACAAGGTGCGCTGGGTCTATCCCGGCGACACCATGGGAGGCTTTGACCTGGGAGGCTTTGACGAAGCCTCTCCCTATTTTGACTACGAGGCCTCCTGCGTGTACGGCCCCAAGGGAGACAAGCAGGCCATCACCATCAAGCGTTCGGAGGGGGATATCTACGCTCTGGACGTGGTGGGCGACAGGCTCAGGGACAGCTCCATATGGGTGGTGAAATACGCCGCCGATATGTACAGGGCCGGCTACGTGGGCTACACCGACAGCGAAAAATACGGCCGTCTGGTGTATCTGGACTGGTGCCCCTCCGTGTTCGACCAGCCCATGAACCACTACACCCTGAACGTCATATTCCCGGTGGAGGCAGACAAGGAGGTCTTTTCCGAGGAGGAAAAGGCCCGGTGGCGCGAGACGGTGCTCACGGACAAGGAGACTATGAACGACAGGCATCTGCTCATAGACTACTACGGCCAAAAGGACCCCGCCACCGGCAAGATATGGCTGGCCATGCGCATCCACAAGGACGGGATAGAGGCCATGTATGCCCACAGAGTGAAGCTCTACGTCCCCGCCGAATGGTTTGACCTGACGGACTACGGCTACGTCCGCAAGTCCCCGGAGGACACGGCCAGGACCGGGAAGACCAACCCTATAGCCGCCGGCGGAGCCGCCCTCCTGGCGCTGCTGCTGGGTGCCGGGCTCTTTTCCACCCAGCGCAAAAGAGGCATCAACGGTGAAGCCCTGCGTATAGACAATATCGAAAGCCTGAAGTGGGACTCGGCCTCCTGGCGCTCTCCCAAGATACAGGCCTCTACCTTTGCGGCGCCCGGCAAAATATGCAAGGACCTGGACGCGGTGGAAATATACTATCTGCTGGATATGCCTCCCCAGAACATCATTTCCTCGGTCATAGAGTTTCTGGAGGGCAAGGGCCTCGTCCGGGTCACCGGCACGGACCCCCTCAGGCTGGAAAAGCTGCCTGCGCCGGGGGTGTCTGCCGATTCGCTGTACGAATCCATCGTCTATAACGCCATCATGCCCGACGGCTCCCTGAACATGGCCGACGTGAACGGCTCCTTTGAAGAGCTCTTTGACCGGGTGAGGGGCAAGCTGTGGGACTGCGACCTGGAGGCCACCAGGAATTATTACCGCAAGCAGCTCGTCTCCTTTGACAGGAGCGGCTCTCTGGGCTACGACTCCTTTGACAACTACCTGAGATACAGGTATTACGACTACTGGCTGGAGGACAGATACGCGGAGCCCAAATACCGCACCGAAGCCGCTCCGGCGAACTATCAGGAGTTTATGGCGGGAGACGTGCAGCACGACGCCTGCTATTCCCATACGGTGTGTCACGACGCCTGCCACAGCGCCTGTCACGACGCCTGTCACAGCGCCTGCCACAGCGCCTGTCACAGCGCCTGCCACAGCGCCTGCGTATCGGGCAGCAGCCGATGACCCTGGAGGAGCTCGGCTGGGCGGACGTGCTGGTCCGGAATCTCAGAGGACATATAGCGGTCAGAAAAAGGGACCGGCTGCTGATCATCATTCCCAACAAGGCCTACAAGCTGAACGACACGGGCCTCATACTGCTGGGGGAAATGCTGGAGGGCAAGCCCATAGTCCGGGTCCTGACGGAAAGGTTTGGCTCGGAGGAGATAGACCCGGAGGTCATAGAGCAGGTGCACAGCTTTTTCTGCGACCTGCGGGCTCTGGTGTCCGGCTGCGACTGCGCCCTGGACAAAAGGCGGGCGGTGCAGCTGGTGCCCTTTGAAAGGCCCTACAACACCCTGCCCGTCATGTCGGAGGTGGCTCTCACCTACAGGTGCAATCTGGCCTGCCGTTTTTGCTACGCCGGCTGCGCCTGCTCCAAAAAGGACCACTCCCCGGAGATGTCCTTTGAGGAGGTCAGGAGGGTCCTGGATATCATCCGCAAAGAGGCGGAGGTGCCCTCCGTCAGCTGGACCGGCGGCGAGCCCCTGCTGAGAAAGGATATAGTCCCTCTGACGGAATACGCCGCCAAGGAGCTGGGCATGAGGGTGAACCTCATCTCCAACGGCAATCTCCTGACGCCGGAGCTGGCGGACGGGCTGAAGGAGGCGGGGCTTGCCAGCGCCCAGATCAGTCTGGAGGGAGGCTCCCCGGAGGTCCACGACGCTCTGACCCAGGTCAAAGGCTCCTTTGAGAGGACCATAGCGGCAGTGGGGCTCCTGCGGGAGAGGGATATCTTCGTCCACACCAACACCACCCTCTGCAGCCTGAACAGGGAGCATCTGGAGGAGCTGGTGGAACGGGTGGCCTCTCTGGGCACCGGGCGCTTTTCCATGAATCTCATCATCCCCACCGGCAGCGCCGTCAGGGAGCTGGTGGTCAGGTACAGGGAGGCGGGGGACATAGTCCGCCGGGTGGACGCCATGGCCGCCCGGAAGGGGCTCGTTTTCATGTGGTATTCCCCCACGCCCTACTGTATGTTCAATCCGGTGACGCAGAACATGGGGGGCAAGAGCTGCGCCGCCTGCGACGGCCTGCTGTCCGTGTCGCCCTCCGGAGACGTGCTGCCCTGCTCCAGCCTGCCCAAAAGCGTGGGCAATCTGCTGCGGGAGCCCTTTGAACGGGTCTGGTTCGGCAAAAAGGCGGAATACTGGAAGCAAAAGAAATACGCTCACAGGCTGTGCAAGAAATGCGATATGTTCAACGTGTGCACCGGGGCCTGTCCCATATACTGGTCCGCCATGGGCTACGGTGAGCTGAAGGAGGTCTTTGATGGCAAAAAACGGTGAGGAATGGCTCATGGCCCGCAAGCTGGGGCTGGCCGGCAGGATAATATTCGCCCTGGTCATATTTGGCGGGGGAGCCTGGAGCTATCTGTCTCTGGACGGAGCCGGGGCCGGGCTGACAGTGTTCGTCATATGCGCCCTCCTGGGCTTTCTCCTGCTGTGCAAAAAGACCGTGGACCTGACCCCCAAGGGCTTCAATTCCAAGGCCGTCACCTGGTCTCCCGTCACTCCCGAGGGCCTGAAGGCCGCCGCCGAGGCTCTGGTGCGCCATACTCCCGTCAAGGTCCGCCGGCTGCCCGCCTGGGCGGTGATACTGGTCACCGCCGCTCTGCTGGCTGCCGTGACGGCTCTGCTTTACCGGGTGGACCGGCATCTGTGCACCGTGGCTCAGGTCCTGTGCTTTTATATCCTCACCCTGAACACGGGAGGGGTAAAGGACTGGTGTCCCGACGCCTTTCTGTTGCCCGCGGCCCAGCAGGACGCCCTGCTGTCCCTGAGAGACAGATACAAGGGGCGGATGGTGTTTTCGTCCCAGATAGCCTGCGACAACGCCTACTCCATACCCGTCAACGTGAAGACCACCATCAAACCCAGGGAATGCCCCGAGGGCTTTTATGGCATACAGGCCCAGACCAACGAGGTGATGTTCAGCCCCTACACCTATTTCGTCATAGTGGCCAAGGACGACCTGGGGCTGAAAAAGGCCTTCAAGGCCCTGAAGGAATCGGAGATGGAGGACCCCTTTGCCCTGGCCTTGCTGAAGAGCAGGAGATACAAAAAGGAAGCCAAGACTCAGGACGGGGTGGACTGCATCATCATCACTCTGGAAAGCGGAGTCAGGGACGACTACACCACCTCCGTGTGCGACGTGCTGAATATGGCCGAGGGGGCCATAGGGCTGACGGAGGAATTGCTAAGGCTTTTGTAGCGCCTTTTTCTCCCGGCGCTTCATCTGCAGGAGGGTCAGGCCCCAGGACAGATAGGTGCCGAAGAGGCTGCCGCTGATGATCTGGTAGGGGTAGTGGGCCGCGTGCTCCGAGCCCGCAAAGAGCCGGCTGAAGCCGATGGCCACCGCCGCCAGAAACACAGGCAGGGTCAGCCGGGGCGCCTTTGAGGCTATGAAAAAGGCCATGGCAAAGGAGGTGGCGGTGTGTCCGCTGGGAAAGCCTCCCTCATAGCCGCTGGGTCTGGGAGTCAGATGCCCGAAGGGCGTGTATTTGATGAGGTTGATCAGTATGGCTATCGTGAGCATGGCCCAAAGGGTGCTTGCGAAGCTGCCGTCCCGCTTTTTCAGCTCCCACACTGCAAAAAACAGGCAGGTGAAGGCTATCAGCAGATGGTAGCACCAGGTGCTGAGAAACAGGGCCCAGCCATAGAGATGGTCTGTGGCGTGAAAGGAAAAATAGCCGTGAGGAATGGTCACCAGGCCCGCCAGGATAAGCCCTGCGGTGAGGCCGGCGATCAGGGTCTTGTATTGATCAGTCATAGATAACTCCTGTATATATGTTACAGGATTTCCGCCCATAAGTCAACACAGCGGGGAGTGAATGAGAGGAAGAGTATATTTCAGATATCTGTCCAGCGGCTACAGACGCTACCATACCCTGGCCAGATTTTACGCGCTGCCCTACATAGTCTTTATGCTGGCCACCGCCCTGGCGGAAAGGCTGTGCGCCACCAATTATCTGGTCAAGCTCATGATAGTGCTGTGCGGCATAGGCTTTGCGCTGGGGACGCTGATGTTCATCCGGCGCCAGAGGAACCGCAACCCGGTGATACTCATATTCAGCGGGGCCCTGCTGCTGGTGTTTGCCATGTATCTCGCCGTGCAGTTTTACCGTTCTATACCCACTGATTTCGGAGCCATAGAAAAGGGCTACGTGCGCTACGCCCGCACCTACAAGGGCGTGCCCTACAGAAAGGGAGGGGAGACCCGCTACGGAGCGGACACAGTGGGCATTGCCAAGGCCTCCCTGTTCCGCTCGGGGCTGGAATACGGCCTGAAAAAACACGACCTGAAGGTCATCATGAGCGCCATGAGCCTGTGGTGGAGATGTATGGACAACCGGGCTCTGGTGAACGGAGACAGGACCTACGCCTACAGGGCGGGGAGCATCCGGGGCGCCCGGGCTGCGGACATAGGCCGCCTGGAGCAGGGCGACCTGCTGTACGACGCCGAGAGAGACCGGCTGTATATCTGTCTGGGGGGCGGCATGTGCATAGGCTCCTACGGAGAAGAAGGGGCCGTCATACGGGGCGTCCGGACAGTGTGCCGGGACGCCGCCCTCACGCGCCTGAAATGGAAGATATTTCGCAAAGAATGAGGAGAAGCATATGAAGCTGATATTGATCGCGGCAGTCATTTGTCTGTGCCTGTCCGCCGCCGCTGTTGCGGCTTCCCGGGACGCCGGCGGGATCAACCGGTTCGGCTTCCGGGTCCTTGCGGAGATGGACGAGGGAAAGAACCTGATGATATCTCCGGTGAGCCTGGAGATGGCGCTGGGTTCTCTGCAGGGAGCCGCCGCCGCCGGGGAAAAGCAAAAGATAGCCGGGGTCCTGGGCATGGGCGAGACTGCCCTCAACGCCCTGAACAAGAAGCTCCTGGAGGAGACGTCGGAGCTGAAAAACATAGACCTGGAGATAGCCAATTCACTGTGGCTGGACCGGCCCCTGGCGCCTTCGCCCCTCTATAGAAAATATATAGAGAGATACTACCGGTCACAGGTGGAGAATCTGGACTTTGCGGACGCCGCTGCCGCCGCCCGGCGGATAAACGACTGGTGCAGCGACAAGACCAGGGGCATGGTGCCCTCGCCGGTAAGCCCGACCCAGCTGACGGGCAGCAGCCTGGTGCTGGTGAACGCGGTGTATTTCAAGGCCATGTGGACCGACCCCTTCAAGTTTCAGGACACCTACAAGGAAGTGTTTCATCCCTACGACAAGCCCGACTATCAGGTGTGGATGATGCACAGGAGCGGACATATGAGAGTGTACCGGGACGACAGCTGTTGCGCCGTCTCCCTGCCTTATGCCGACGGAGAGTTTGCCATGGATATAGTGGCGCCCTCGGACAGGAAGGTCATGAAGGAGTATCTGGCGGGACTGAAGGAGTCCGGCAGGTCCCCCTTCTTTGACGAGGATTTTGGCAGTGAAGAGCTGGTGGAGCTCAGCATGCCGGTCTTTGAGGCGGAGTCCAGCGTGAACCTGACGGAGCTGCTGAAACGCTGCGGCATACCCATGTCCGGATATACCAGAATGCTCACCGCCGGCAAGCCGGTGGATATCAGCGAAGTGCTGCAGAGCGTGAAGGTCAAGGCGGACGAAAAGGGCACCGAGGCCGCCGCAGTCACCACCGTGACCATGGGCCTCATAGCCATGAACGTGATGCCTGTGGAGATAGACAGGCCCTTTATATTCACCATATACGACACCAAAAAGGGGACCGTGTATTTTGCCGGCGTCATCTATACTCCCGACGAAGCCGTGGGCAAGAGAAAAGCTCCCGGCAGCCCGGCTGCCGGCGGGAAAGACGGAGACGGCCCGGAACTGCTGGTGGCGCCCCCGCTGGGAATGTAAAAAAAATGCGGAGCCTGCGGCTCCGCCTTTTTTTTGCGTCAGAGGTCGTTTCGGTCTGCCAGCTCCACGGTCTGTCTCAGCTTGATCATCTGAGCGTCTCTGTAATAGCCCTTGGGCAGGGAGGTGCCGGGATATATGCGGCAGTTCTTGCCCACTATGCAGCCGGGATTCAGCACCGTGTTGCAGCCGGTCTCCGTGTTGTCGCCCACCACGGCTCCGAACTTGGCCAGCCCCGTGTTGTAGGTCTCGCCATCTATCCTGAGGATGATGGGAGGCCGCTTGCCCGTCTGTCTGTCCTTGAAGGACACCAGAGGCACGTTGGAGCATATGGTGCCGCAGCCCAGGTTGACGTAGGAGCCCAGAATGGAGTCGCCTACGTAGTTGAAATGAGGGGCCTGGGAATGGTTGAGCAATATGGCGTTTTTCAGCTCGGAGGTGTGCCCGATGATGCAGTTGTCGCCGGTGATCACGTTGCCCCTGATGTAGGCTCCCGAGCGGACCTGGCAGTTCTTGCCGATGATGCAGGGACCCTGGATAAAGGCTCCCGGCTCGATGATGCTGCCCTCGCCCACGTAGATGGCGGCGCCGTTGTCTATGAAGGCGCCGGGAAGCACCTTGCCCTTGATGGCGCTCTTTTTGGTGTCATCGTTGCGGGTGGTGTAAAAGATGATATACTGACCGATCTTGCTGATGGCCTCCCATACGTAGGTACAGCCTGCGAATACGTCCCTGTGGGCGTAGCCGTCCAGATCGAATAAGCTGCTTGGCGAAAACATATTCTCCTCCTTGTTTGCGAATACACTTATATTATATCAGTTTGTCCGCCGTTTCTCAAACCCCCCGCCGGCAGGAGGGGGGCGGATGGGCGGCGGCGAGGGCTTTTGTCCCGTCCAGGCTTAACGTCACTTCGGCGGCGAGGGCGCTTGCGCCATCGCCGGTAAGAAGTCCCCTTCAAAAGAACCGCGAGCCACGGCCACGGACCAAGCCTAACGGGACAAAACTCAACTTTTCTCCGGCGGTGAGGGCTTTTGGCCCGTCCCATATTAAACGTCATCTCGGCGCATGCGCTATCAGCGCAGGCGGTAAGAGATCCCCTCCAAAAGAACCGCGAGCCCGGGCCACGGACCAAGCCCGACGGGACAAAAGGAAAGCGTTCTTCCGGACTATTCGCCTGCCCCGCGATACGGCCCCTCCCACCAGCCGCCTCTTGTCCCGTTCAAACTCAACGTCATTTCGGCGCCTCTGTAAGAGGCGGTAAGAAATCCCCTGTCACGAAGCCGCGAGCCCGGGCCACGGACCAAGCCCGACGGGACAAAAGGAAAGCGTTCTTCCGGACTATTCGCCTGCCCCGCGATACGGCCCCTCCCACCAGCCGC
>JAFZNQ010000092.1 GCA_017552965.1 Abditibacteriota bacterium
GGCAGGCGCGCAGCGCCTGCCACACCACACTCGTCCCGGGACGTGGGAAAAGCCTTCTCCGGCGGTGGGCTTAGCGCGTTGCCCGGGTGTGTCCTTCCATTTCAGGAGATCTCTTACCGGTTTCGCATACGCTCAACCGCCGAGATGACGTTTTTATTGACCGCCGGCGCCATTTCCGCCGAAATGACGCGGGGTGTTGGCGGAGGCGCCGGGATGACGCGGGGTTGCGGCGCCGCGTCGGGGTGAATGAATTATCTACATTCCGCCTATGATCTCTCTCAGGGTGTCCGCTTCTCTCCCCAGAGTCTCGATCCTGTCGTCCGGCATGAATTCCAGCAGCAGGCAGCGATCGCCCTCAAAGCACCGCAGATAATCCCGCCATTCCTCCACGCCTTCGGAGAGAGGATACTTGATGACCTGCGGAGTCCGCCACTGAAACACGTGTATGTGGGTGGTCTTGGGAGCCATGGCCCGGGCATAGGCCAGATTGTCCTCTACGCTCTTGAACTGGGAGGGCTGCCAATAGGTCAGGAATCGGGGGGAGTCGATCTCGGAAAACATCTCGCGGGCTCCCTCCAGGGTCTCGTTGTAGGTCTTGACGTGGCATTCGGTGCAGATGGTGACCCCCTCCTTTTCTCCTATGGCCGCCAGGGCCCGGAAGGCGTCGAACAGCTCCTTTTTGCCCGACTTCTGATACTCGGCGTAAAAATCGTCACCCGCCCAGATGCGCAGCGTGTCGGTGCCCAGAATGCGGGCGGTGCGGATGTATTCGTAGATGCCTTCGGCGGGATGGACGCCGGCTCTGAAATAGGTGCCGTAGGAGCAGGTGAACAGCCCTGCGTCCGCCATGCGGGCGGCTATGTCCCGGGCTGTGTCCGGGTCCCCGGCGGGAGCGTGCACGTCGCTGCCCCACTCGATGCAATCCAGACCCGCCGCCCGGGACGCGGCTATGATCTCTGCTGGAGAATGCTTGCGGAAGCTGATGGATACAAGACCTGTGTTATACATATGGTGTCCTCATGATTTGCGTGTAGGGGCGGGGCTGCGGCCCCGCCGTCTTTATTATAACACAAACCGGCCGGGACGCGCTGCCGCGGCTCTCCGTTATATTTGTTTTATTGCCGCAAATACTGTATAATAAAGTTGAAAGTCCTGCCCCGCAGGGGGCGCAGCAAGGAGTCCGGCCATGACAAAGGCTATTAAAATCACTGTTTTATTATTGTTTGTAAGTTTACTGTCATCAGCGGGCGTGTTCGGCGTCACCGTCAACATCGACACGGTCCAGGACCTGAAGGCCCTGAACACCGGCGGTATGTGCCTGGGAAAAAACGACGTCCTGAATTTTGCCGCAGGCAAGACCTTTGACCTCACCGGCACCAAATGGAAAGGCATTTTCTGGAACGACGGCATGATATTGGGCAACGGCGCCACCATACTGTTGGACGATTTCCAGCTCACAATAGCTGAAGTCGGCCCGCAAACATTTTTGTGGGGCTTTGTCCATTACAATACGGGCAGTATCCAGCACCTGAATATCCGGCTCGCAGGGAACAAGACGTTCTCCGAGTATTCCGAAGAGGATGCCGGCGGCCTTCTCTGCGCCTGGAATGATTACGACGGCTCTATAGTCGGTTGTTCCGTGGACGGCGGCGGTGAAGGCGGACCCCGCCAGATATATCATTATTCCAACTACTTTGGCGCCATAGCAGGCAGCAATTACGGCACTATCGTCGAAGCCTCCGTGTCCGATCTCAAGATAGTTTGCTGCCTTGAAGACGGCTACCAGGGGCTGATAGCGGGGACCAATGAAGGCGGGAGCATAGTTCGCTCTGTCGCCCACGATTGCAAGCTGTGGGACGGCTTTTGGAACGGCGGGATAGCGGGCTATGCGGACGGCGGCACCCTGACTTCGTGCGCCGTGTGGAACTCGGACATCCTGTCGCCTGTGGTGGACTCCTGCGGCGGAGGCTTTGCCGGTTACGCCGAGGACTGCAATATCAATATAAGCTGCGTGTTCAAAACGGCCGTCAAGGCCGACTATTGCGGCGGCCTGATCGGGCAGGTGTACCATGTAAAGCTCAACGCCTGCTACGCTTGTCCCACCCGATATGAAGCCTATGAGGCCGGCGGCCTTCTGGTCGGGGATGTCTGCGACTCGGAGGGCGACTACAACTACGTGACCGACACAGCGAAGGCTGTGGGCCGCTCCGACGGGACCTCTTTCTCGGTTTACGACTTCACCCCGGCGGAGTTTACCGACGGGACCCTGCTCACCGCCCTGAAGAGAAACACCACTTGGTACGAAGGCCCTGACGGTTTCCCCGTACCCATCAGGCTCGGCACGCCTGTCACCGGCGTCACCCTGGACCTCCATTCCGTGACTCTGCAGACGGGCGAGACCAAACGCCTTACCGCCGAAGTGCTCCCCGCGGACGCCACCAACAAGGATCTCATCTGGTCCAGCTACGACAAGACGGTAGCCAAGGTGAGCTCCACGGGCAAGATAACGGCCATCGGCCCCGGCTCCACCACCATCCGGGTGAAGACCAAGGACGGGGAATATATAGACAAGTGCAAGGTGAAGGTCGTGGAACCTTCCGTCGCCGTCACCGGCGTGGCCCTGA
Organism: Abditibacteriota bacterium; assembly: GCA_017552965.1. Lineage (NCBI taxonomy): Bacteria > Pseudomonadati > Abditibacteriota > Abditibacteriota bacterium. Next base: position 2,625 of record JAFZNQ010000092.1, read on the forward strand.
ACAAGACCAGCGCCAAGGTGGCCAAGGGCAAGACCATCACTCTGACCGCCACAGTAGCGCCATCGGACGCCACCAATAAGAACGTGACGTGGACCAGCTACGATACGACGATAGCCACCGTGACCTCGGAAGGCAAGGTGAAGGGTATAGCCCCCGGCACCACCACCATCAGAGTCAAGACCAAGGACGGGGGCTTTACCGCCAAATGCAAGGTGACCGTCACCCAGGCCACAGTCGCTGTCACCGGCGTGGCCCTCAATAAGACCGTGGCCTCCGTGGCCAAGGGCAAGACCTTTACCCTGAAGGCAGTAGTGGCCCCCGCGGACGCCACCAACCAGGCCGTGACCTGGCAGAGCTATGATACGAGCATAGCCACCGTGGATGCAAACGGCAAGGTGAAAGGCGTGGCCCCCGGCACCACCACCATCAAGGTGAAGACCAAGGACGGGGGCTTTACCGCCAAGTGCAAGGTGACCGTGGTCATCCCGGTGACCGGCGTCACTCTGGACGTGACAAGCGTGACTCTGAAGGTGGGCAAGACCAAGACTCTGACGGCTACCGTGAAGCCCTCCAACGCTACCGTTCCCGGCGTTATCTGGACGTCGGACAAGCCCACCGTGGCCAAGGTGAGCTCCGCCGGCAAGATCACTGCCGTAAAGAAAGGGACCGCCACCATCACCGCCACCACCAAGGACGGCGGCTTTACCGCCACCTGCAAGGTGACGGTGAAAGAGTAAGGCGTATTATCGGCGCTCCCCTTCGGCAATGCCCGAAGGGGAGCTTTTTTTCGCGCGCCCTCCGGCGCCTTGCGCCGGGATGACGTCTGTATTTGACCGCCGTTTCTGCAGCGGCGAGGACGCTTGTCCCGTCCAGGCTTAACGTCATTTCGGCGCCTCTGCAAGAGGCGGTAAGAAATCCCCTGTCACGAAGCCGCGAGCTGTGGTCGCCCAATAAGCCCGACGGGACAAAAAAGCGCTCTCTCATACCTCTCGCCTGCCCCGCGATACGGCCCCTCCCACCAGCCCTCTCTGCCAATGGCAGAGTAAGGAATGGGCTGGCGGGCCCTCCGTGGATCTCTTACCGCGGCCGGCAGGACGCCAAGGCGTCTGACATATGGCCGGCCGCGCCGAGATGACGCGGGGTTGGCGCCGAGATGACGGTTTTCCTTGCCCCGCGATACGGCCCCTCCCGCTCCGGCTCGTCCGTGACCGTGGCTCGCGGTTCTTTCGGAGAAAACCCTGCCTGCCATTCGAAGAACTCCTTCGATATATGCTATAATAAAACTATCATCTCATCGAATACGCGGGTCTTGTAATGAAAGAATATCAGACTACTTACAGGCAATACCTATTGGACAACGTGGTCCCGTTTTGGGAAAAGCACTGTCCCGACCCGGAGTACGGCGGCTATTTCACCTGCCTCGACCGGGACGGCTCTGTATATGACACGGAAAAATACATGTGGATGCAGTGGCGCATCGTGTGGATGTTCGCGGAGCTCTGCAACAAGGTCGAAAAAAAAGGCAAGTGGCTGGACGAGGCCCGGCAGGGCTATCTGTTTCTCACCGGTCACGGCAAGGACCCTCAGGGCCGCTATTATTTTTCCCTGAGCCGGGAAGGGGTCCCGGCCATGGCTCCCTACAACGCCTTTTCGGACTGCTTTGCGGTCATGGGGGCGGCGGCCCTTTACAAGGCCTGCGGGGACCCGGACGCCCGCCGGGAGGCCCTGTCTGCCTACGAAAGCTACTCCGCCCGGGAAAAGAGGCCCAAGGGCGAGTGGACCAAGGAGCTGGAGGGCAAAAAGGCATACCTGAGCTTCGGCTTTTATATGATGCAGCTCAATCTGCTGTCGGTGCTGCAGGAAAACCTGGGCGTCGACAACTCAGGGGAGCTGGCCCGGCTCCGCCGCTTCGTCCTCGACACCTTTTACAGCCCGGAGCATGGAGTGGTGTTTGAGAACGTGCCTCCCAAGGGAGGGCCGGACCTGTCCTCCATGACCGGCCGCCACACCAACCCGGGCCACGCTCTGGAGGCCATGTGGTTCATCATGTCCTCGGCCC
>JAFZNQ010000093.1 GCA_017552965.1 Abditibacteriota bacterium
AAAAAAGGAGGCGGCAAGCCGCCTCAGTAAAGTTGCGATAAAACGTATACTACGAAATACAGTATGCTTATATAGCGTCCGCCCGGGCTGTGTCAAGCCCCGGGGCATAATTCGGTCATTATTCCGATATAATGGCGTCCTTGGGGCATTTGCCGGCGCAGGCCATGCAGCCGGCGCATTTGTCCGGGTCCAGGGTCCAGGCCTTTTCGGCCCTGTTCACCTCTATGGCGCCCTCGGGGCACACCTTGGCGCACAGGCCGCAATACACGCATTTTTCCCGGTCCACGCCCTTCACCTTGCCTGCCTTTGGGGCCGCCTTTGGGCCCTCTGTTTCCACCGCGGTCTTTTCGTAGGCGGGCTTGCGCCAGGAGGGGCTCACCGATATGCAGCCCTTGGGGCAGCTCTCGGCGCACACGCTGCAGATCACGCATTTGAAGGAGTCCAGGGTCCAGGTGCGGGCCTGCCTGTCCACCCTGATGGCGTCGGCGGGGCATTTGCGGGCGCATATGCCGCAAAAGACGCATTTCTCCGGGTCTATGCCTTCCACGTGGCCCCGGGCGCCCTCAAAGGGCTCCCTCTCAGCCGCCGGATAGTTGCGGGTGGAGGGCCGGGAGAGCAGGTTTTTCAGCACGGGTCTCAAAAATTCAAACATCTTGTCACCTCTCCGTGCAGCTGATGCAGGGGTCTATGGACAGGAGTATCACGGGCAGGGCGGACAGCTGGTGCCCGGGCAGCATCTTCAGCAGGGCGGGCACGTTGGCAAAGGTGGGGGTCCTCACCCTCACCCGGGACAGCACGTCGGTGCCGTTGGCCCTGATGTAATACAGGCACTCGCCTCTGGGCTGTTCCAGCCGGCTCACGGTCTCCCCGTCGGGCTTGCCTGTCACCTTCACCCTGATGTCCCCCTCGGGTATCTTGTCCACCGCCTGCCTCAGCAGAGACAGGGCGCCTCTCAGCTCCCTTATGCGCACCTTGGTGCGGGCGTAGGAGTCTCCGTCGGTCTCCACGCAGGGCTCAAAGTCCAGCTCGCCGTAGGCGGCATAGCCCAGAGTCCTGGCGTCCTGGGCCACTCCCGAGGCTCTCAGCACGGGGCCCACGGCTCCCAGCTCGTAGGCCTCGGCCCTGGTCAGGGTCCCTATGCCCACTGTGCGGTGCTTCACCGTGTAGTCGTCCAAAAACACCTTTTCTATGTCCTTCAGCGACTCGTCTATCTCTTCGGCGGTCCGGGCTATATGCTTCAGCATGTCCGGGTCCATGTCCCGGCGCACGCCCCCTATGACGTTGGTGGAGATGATGATGCGGCTGCCGGCGGTGGCCTCCATGATGTCCAGTATCTTCTCGCGTATGCGCCAGCACTGATAAAACAGCGACTCAAAGCCGTAGCTGTCCGCCATGAGGCCCAGCCACAGCAGGTGGCTGTGGCTCCTGTGCAGCTCGCCCCAGATGGTCCTCAGGTAGCGGGCTCTCGCAGGCACCTCCGCCCCCAGCAGCTGCTCCACTCCCTGGCAGTAGCACAGGGCGTGCATAAAGCTGCAGATGCCGCATATCCTTTCCACCACGTAGATGCTCTGGTGCATGTCCTTCTTTTCGGTCAGCTTTTCCAGGCCTCTGTGCACGTAGCCTATGGCGGGCTCGGCGCTGATGATCTTTTCGTCCTCCAGCACCAGCTTGATCTGTATGGGCTCCGGCAGCACCGGGTGCTGGGGCCCGAAGGGGATGAGGCTGCTGAGATTGTTCTCGTCCATCACTCTTCCTCCTTCTTAGCCTGCTCTATCACTATGTTGGCGCCGTAGGCCATGGGGCTCTCCGGGGCGTCCTGGGTGAGGAACATGCGGCCGCCGTAGTCTATGGCTATGTTTTCTATGTTCAGGCCAAACAGCTCCTTCAGCTCGTTCTCCACCAAAAAGGCGCAGAGATACAGGCCCGTGATGGAGGGCACCGGCTCCTCCTTCCGGACGGTGAGGGCCACGTTGGTGAGCTCCAGGTCCTTGTCAAAGTGATAGTAGAGGTCCAGGGTGCCGTCCCGGTTGTCGGCGCAGCTGGCCGTCACGAACCTGTAGCCCTTGTATTTCAGCACCGACACGGTGCTCAGCAGCTCTTCCGCGCTGATCTTCACGCTGTTATCCAGCATTGTTGCCTCCCTTCGGGTCCTTGGCCCTCAGCTTGCGCACGTGCTCCGCCTGGCGCCTCGCCAGCTCTTCCCGCTTGGTGGTCAGTTTTTCCGTGGCCAGCACCACGGCGTCCAGTATGGCCTCGGGTCTGGGGGAGCACCCGGGCACGTAGATGTCCACCGGCAGCACCTTGTCCACGCCCCCCAGTATGTTGTAGCACTCGGAAAAGATGCCGCCCGTGCAGGCGCAGGCGCCCACGGCTATGACCACCTTGGGGCCCGGCATCTCTCTCCAGATGTTTTCCAGCACTCTCCTGCTGCGGTAGTTCACCGAGCCGGAGACTATGAGTATGTCGGCGTGCTTCGGGTTGCCCACGTTCACCACGCCAAAGCGCTCGGCGTCGTACACGGGGGTCAGGCACGCCAGTATCTCTATGTCGCAGCCGTTGCAGCTGTTGCAGTCATAATGTATGATCCAAGGAGACTTGCCTGCCGCCTGTTCTATCAGTTTCATTCCGTGCCTCCTAATACTTCATATACAGCCAGATGATGTTGGTCAGGGCCAGACAAAAGCCCAGCACCACCGAAAAGCGCAGCATCCACTGCCAGGTGGTCCTGGCGCACACGTTGTCCAGGATGATCTCGCAGAAATAGACGCCCAGGGCTATCAGGATGCCCAGCCACAGGGGATGGGCGAAAAACAGGGACAGCATGCCGATAAAGAGCACCGACTCGTACCAGTGGGTGATCTCTATGAGGGCCAGCTGCAGGCCGCTGAACTCGGTGGTGAGGCCCTTGATGAGCTCCTGGTGGCCGTGGTGGCTGGTGGAGTAGTCAAAGGGCGACTTTCTCAGCTTGATGGTCAGCACGTAGCAAAAGGCCACGAACACCAGGGGCAGCTGGGCAAACAGGCAGCCGCTGTGGTCCAGGATGATGCCTATGTTGAAGCTGCCGGTCACCAGATACATGCCCACCACCATGAGGATGATCACGGGCTCGTAGGCCAGTATCTGTATGATCTCCCTCTGGGCCCCTATCTTGGAGTAGGGGGAGCGGACGCTGGTGGCGCCCACTATGAGGGACACGGTGGAAAAGGCCAGCACAAACACCAGTATCAGATAGTCCGACCTCAGCACAAACAGGAGCAGGCTGAGGATGGCAAAGACCAGGGAGCCTATGACGTAGATGATCTGCATGGCGTTCACCGCCACTCTTTCCTTGCCCAAAAGCTTCAGCACGTCAAATATGGGCTGCAGCACCGGAGGGCCTATCCTGCTCTGAAATCTGGCTGTGATCCTGCGGTCTATGCCTGTGATGACGGCGCCTGCCAGGGGAGCGAAAAGCACCGTGATCAGAATGATAATCGCGCTTGTCATTTTCTCCTCCTACAGCGTCACTCCCACAAGCACCAGTATGATGCCTATGGACACGGACAAAAACAGCAGGGCCAGGGTGCCGTTGCCGAATGCCCCTCTGAAGTAGTAGTTGCGCACTATCACGTGCTCTATCTTGTCCCCGGGTCCCACAAAGTCTATGCCTCTGATGTCATTGCCGTAGAGCTCGCCGCCGAAGTAGGGCGGACGAATGATCTCCGACTTGGTCCTTGACACCATCCAGGGGATGAAGAGCATGAGTATGAATATCAGCAAAAACACCGCCATCACCGCAAAGCCTCCCACCAGGTCTCCCGACATGCTGAAGAGCTGCAGCGCCGACTGGCTGCTGGCTTCCAGCCGCAGGGTCTCCGAGTAGCCGTTGAAGAGCATGGCGGCCTCCACAAAGCTGTATATGAGCAGCCTGTATATGATGCCTATAAAGCAGCTGCAAAAGAGCACCAGGGCCAGCAGGGCCGACAGCACCGTCTGCATGCAGCGGTGGGTGGTCTCCCGCACGTAGCGGGGCTTGTAGGACATGGTGGATATGATGCCTATCCACTTGGCCCAGAACACGATGGTAAAGGCGCTGCCCAGTATGATGAATATCAGCACCAGAGGGCTCCACACCGCCGCCTCTATGGCGATCCATTTGGTCAGCAGCACTCCGAAGGGGGGCAGCAGCATGGAGATGATGCCCACGGCGGTGACCATGGTGGTAAAGGGCATCTTTTTCAGCAGCCCCTGCATGTCCTCTATGTTGCGGCTGCCTATGGTCTGCTCTATGGTGCCCACCGCCAGGAACAGCATGCCCTTGGATACCGCGTGGAATATCATCAGCAGGATGGCGGCTCCCAGGGCCGCCTTGGTGCCTATGCCGGCGCAGCAGATGATGAGCCCCAGATTGGCTATGGTGGAGTAGGCCAGCACCCTCTTGGCGTTGGATTCGCTCACGGCCAGCACCGAGGCCGCCATAAAGGTAAAGCCTCCCGCCGCCGCCACTATGCTGCCCAGCACCGTGCCGGAGATCACCGGGCACAGCCTGATGACCAGATACACTCCCGCCTTCACCATGGTGGAGGAGTGGAGCAGGGCGGACACGGGGGTAGGGGCCACCATGGCCCCCAGGAGCCAGCTCTGGAAGGGGAACATGGCCGACTTGGTAAAGCCCGCTATGCACAGCAGCACCACCGCAAAGGCTATGGCGTTGCCGGACACGGGCCCGGCCAGCTTGATCTTGCATATGTCGTGGAGGGAGGTGGTGTGGGCAAACAGGGCCAGCAGGATGATGCCCGCGATGAAGCACAGGCCTCCCAGCATGTTGAGATCCAGGGTCCTGAAGGCGTTGCGCACCGACTCCTCGGTCTTGTCAAACTGTATGAGCAGGAAGGAGCAGAGGGTGGTCACTTCCCAGAAGGTGTACATCCAGCAGATGTTGTCCGCCGTGGCCAGCATGACCATGGCAAACAAAAAGGCAAAGATGATGCCGAAGAATATATGCTGTCTGCCGGGATGCTCCGTGTGGCCCTCGTGCACGTGCATATAGCCGCAGGCAAATATGAGGATCAGGGGGCCTATGATGACTGCCAGCAGCAGCAGGATGAGGGACAGCTGGTCCACGAAAAAGGGCTGCTCCGTTTCCGGGCTGATAAACAGCTCCAGAAAGGCCAGGCACACCAGCTGGGCCCCTGCCAGCAGGGGAGAAGTAAAGCGCCTCTTTTCCACGCCCCGCCACATGACGTATAAGAGCAGGGCGATATCCAGGACCGTGACTGCGGCGGAAAAGCCCCGGGCCGCCTCCGGCGAAAAGGCCATGGCGGGCCCCGTCTGATGCCTCAGCATGTCTATGCACAGCAGGCAGCCGGCGGCCAGCATGAGGACGGATACGGTGATGACTATGGTATTGCGGAGCCTGCCTTCCCTGAAGCACTGGGTCAGCAAAAGGCCCAGAAGCGGCAGGACCGCAAGACAGCAAAACAGCAGATTCATGAAAGCTCCCATCGATTTGTTGTATATAAATTATAGCACAATACAGGCCCGGATTCAAATTATTTTAATATAATCCCCTGTTTTTATGCTATACTGATTATGTTGAAGCCGGCGGCCCTCCCCGGAGGGCCGGCCGCGTCTCTCGGCAATAACACATCCGGAGCGTATATGAGATATCTGCTTGTCGCGGCCCTGCTGCTCATGGCGGCGGCGGTGGTCTTTGCCCAGGAGGGCCCCAGGACCCCGAGAAAGGAGTTCTTCCTCCACCATCTGGACCTCTCCATACCCGAGCTGGCCCCTATCAGGGAGCTGGCGCAACAGGACAAAATAGCCGAGGCGGAGCGCGTCTTTGCAGAATACGTGCGGAAGCATGCCGACAGACAGCGGCTCATCGGCGACTGGCTGAACAAAAAATACACCGAGGAGGAGAAGCAGGCCCTGCGGGACCGGGCCTCCTGGGTCATGGACTACACCCTGAGCGCCGTGGGCGTGGGCTACAAGTTCCCGGACAAAAAGATCGACTGGGAGTCCAACCACACCTACAACGGCTACAAGGAGTGGACCTGGGGCCTGAACCGCCACCACGAATGGCGTTTTCTGGCTGAGTATTACGTGGCCACCGGCGACGAGGAGGCCGCGGAGGTCTATGCCGACATGCTGGAGCAGTGGATACGGCAGGCGGTGGTGCCCCTGAACGCCAAGAGCTATGAGACCAACTGCTGGCGCACCATAGAGGCGGGCCTGCGGATGCAGTCCTGGACGGAGAACCTCTACGCCTTTTTGCCCTCTCCCTATATCACCGACAGCGTCATCACCGACTTTGCCGTGTCCATCTACGAGCACGGCTGGCGGCTGGTGAACTTTCACCACACCCACAACTGGCTGCTGATGGAGATGCACGGGGTCATCAAGCTGTGCCTGCTGTGGCCCTTCATCACCGACACCGCGGAATGGCTGCAGTTCGCCACCGACACCCTCATGGGGGAATACAAGGTGCAGAACTTCCCCGACGGCTATCAGTACGAGATGACCGTGGGCTATCACGGCATATGCATAGAGAACTATCTGGCCGCCGCCAACACCATGAAGCAGCTGGGGGCCCCGGTGCCCGAGGGCTACTACGCCGGCCTGGAGCCCATGTATGAGATGTATTGCAAGCTGGCCCGCCCGGACAAGAGCTGCCCCTCCCTCAACGACGGCAACGAGGCCTGGGCCGTGGCTACCAGCCGGAAGGCTCTGGAGCTCTTTCCCGACAATCCTCTCTTCCGGTGGTTCGCCGGCAAGGAGGGGGCCCGGGAGCCGGACTTTCTCTCCTACGTGTTCCCCTACGCCGGGGCGGTCATATTCAGAACAAGCTGGGAGCCCGACGCCCTGTGGGCCTACATGGACTGCGGCCCCTACGGCTGGGGAGGGCACCAGCACGACGACAAGCTGAACGTGCTGCTCTGCGCCTACGGCAAAAAGCTGATAGTGGAGGCGGGCACCTATGACTACGACACCTCCGACATGAGGGCCTACGTGCTCTCCACCCGCAGCCACAACACGGTGATGATAGACGGCAAGGAGCAGAACGTGCGGCCCATCAACGACTTCCGGCCCGAGGATATCAACAAAAAGGCCGACGTGGTCTGGGAGCTGGGGCCCGGCCGGGAATGGGCCGAATCCCAATACGTGCAGGGCTACGGCAATGACTGGGATATGACCACCCACCGGCGGCGGCTCATACTCCTGAAGGACGTGCCCGGCACCGAGCCCTTTTTGATAGTCTGCGACAGGTTCATCGCCCCCGACCGCAGGCGGCGGACCTACGAGCAGATGTGGCATCTGGAGGAATGCGAATACACTCAGGACGCCTCCTCCTGCCGGGGGGACTTCGGCGACGGAGTGTCCCTCACCATGCTGTTTTCGGACACGGACGGGGAGACCGTCAATATGAAGGGCCGTCACGAGCCCTACTTCCAGGGCTGGCTGCCCGGCAGCTACGCTCAGCAGAACCACCGGGAGGTGAACACCCCCACCCGCACCGGCTCCTTTGAGGGCAGCCGGCGGCTGGTGACGGTGCTGTATCCCTCCAAGGGCGAGTGCCCCATAGCCTCTGTGACTGCCTCCGGCGACACCCGCAGCCGCAACCTGCTGCTCAACATGAAGGACGGCCGGGTGCTGGAGATCAGGGAATAAACCATACTATACGGACGGAGCATATATGAAAGCATTATTTGTATTGGCGCTGCTCGTTATGGCGGCGGCGGTCTTTGCCCAGCAGGGGCCCAGGACCACCAGGCAGGACTTTTTCCTCCATCATCTGGACCTCTCCATACCGGAGCTGGCCCCCATCAGGGAGCTGGCGGAACAGAACAAAATAGCCGAGGCGGAGCACGTCTTTGCCGAATACGTGCGGAAGCACGCGGACCGGGAGCTGCTCATAGGCAACTGGCTGAACAAAAAATACACCGACAAGGAAAAGGCCGATCTCAAAAAGAAGGCCCAGGCGGGCCTGAGCTACACCGTGTCCAGCCAGGGCGTCAGCTACACCTTTGAGGACCACAAGATCGACTGGGAGTCCAACCACACCTACAACAATTATATGGAGTGGACCTGGGGCATCAACCGCCATGCGGAATGGCGGGACCTGGCCATGTATTACGTGGCTACCGGCGACGAAAAAGCGGCGGAGGTCTATGCGGACCAGTTTGAGAGCTGGATCCGGCAGGCCATAGTGCCCGAGAACGCCCTGAGCTACGAGACCTGCTGCTGGCGCACCATAGAGACCGGCCTCAGGATGCAGCGCTGGACGGAGAACCTCTACGCCTTTTTGCCCTCTCCCTATATCACCGACAGCCTCATCACCGACTTTGCCGTGTCCGTGTATGAGCACGGCTGGCGGCTGGTGAACTTTCACCACACCCACAACTGGCTGCTGATGGAGATGCACGGGGTCATCAAGCTGTGCCTGCTGTGGCCCTTCATCACCGACACCGAGGAGTGGATGAAGTTCGCCACCGACACCCTCATTGGCGAATACAAGGTGCAGAATTTCCCCGACGGCTACCAGTACGAGATGACCGTGGGCTACCACGGAGTGTGCATCAGCAACTATCTGGCCGCCGCCAACACCATGAAGCAGCTGGGGGCTGCGGTGCCCGAGGGCTACTATGCCGGCCTGGAGCCCATGTATGAGATGTATTGCAAGCTGGCCCGCCCCGACAGGGTCTGCCCCGCTCTCAACGACGGAGGACAGGCCAACGCCGCCTCTACCAGCGCGGCGGCCCTGGAGCTCTTCCCGGACAACCCTCTCTTCCGGTGGTATGCCGGCAAGGAAGGGGCCCGGGAGCCGGACTTCCTCTCCTACGTGTTCCCCTACGCGGGGGCGGTCATATTCCGCACCAGCTGGAAGCCCGACGCGGTGTGGGCCTACATGGACTGCGGCCCCTACGGCTGGGGAGGCCATCAGCACGACGACAAGCTGAACGTGCTGCTCTACGCCTACGGCAAGAGGATGCTCACCGAGGGAGGCACCTATTCCTACGACGCTTCGGACATGAGGGACTACGTGCTCTCCACCCGCAGCCACAACACCGTGCTCATAGACAGCAAGGGCCAGAACGTGCGGCCCATCAACGACTTCAAGCCGGAGGACATCAACAAGAAGGCCGACGTGGCCTGGCAGCTCAGGCCCGACAGGGACTGGGCGGAATCCCAATACGTGCAGGGCTACGGCGACGACTGGGATATGACCACCCACCGGCGCCGGCTCATCATGCTGAAGGACGTGCCCGGCACCGAGCCTTTTTTGGTGGTCTGCGACAGGTTCATCGCTCCCGACCGGCGGCAGCGGACCTATGAGCAGATGTGGCACCTGGAGGACTGCGAATACACTCAGGACGCCTCCTCCTGCCGGGCCGACTTCGGCGACGGAGTGTCCCTCACCATGCTGTTTTCGGACACGGACGGGGAGACCGTCAATATGATAGGCCGCCACGAGCCCTATTTCCAGGGCTGGCTGCCGGGGAGCTACGCCAAGCAAAACCACAAGGAGATCAATACTCCCACCCGCAAGGGCTCCTTTGAGGGCGGCCGGCGGCTGGTGACGGTGCTGTATCCCTCCAAGGGCGAGTGCCCCATAGCCTCGGTGACGGCCTCCGGGGACACCCGCAGCCGCAATCTGGTGCTCAATATGAAGGACGGCCGCAGGATAGAGATAGGCGAGCTGGACGGACAGTCCGGCGAAGACGTCTGCGGCCCGGAAGACTGATATATCCCGCAAATACACAAGGAGAATTACTGTGAAAAAACTGCTGACTTTACTGCTGGTCCTGCTGTGCGCGGCGGCCTGCTGCGCCCTGGAGATCACTCCCACGGGAGACCTGGGCTTTGACATCAGGGCGGCGGCCTACACCGCCACCATAGACCGGGCCACCGGGAACCTGTCCGGACTGAAGTTCGGCGGGGAAGAATTTTTGGAAAACACGGTGGAAGGCATCTACTCCGCCTACTTTTTTGTCAACGGCCAGCTGAAGGCCGCCTCCGCGGTCCGGGAGGGCAACAGGATCACCTCGGATACCCCCGGGGTGGGCAGGACCGTCTATACCTTTGACGACGACTCGGTGACGGTGGAGGCCACCTGCACAGGGACCGAATCCGTGCCCTTTTACATGCTGCTGCACCACGACATAGTGGGGGCCTTCCACGGCAAGGGCAACCGGCTGAAGTACGCTTCCACCTTCTCTCCCGGCGAATACGACTGGGCCAAGAACGCCGCCGCCATGAAGACCGAGGGAGACGCCCGCTTCTGGGGCCCCTGGAACTACGGCCTGCAGGTGGTGGAGCTGCGCTGCGAACCCGACGGCAAGACTCAGAGGCTCCGCTTCAGCGCGGGGCAGGTGGACAAGGAGGACCTGGCGAAGGCCCTGAAGGAAGCCAATCCCTACAAGGCTCTGGACGAGGAGCCCATAGGCCTCTATTCCCCGGTGGACTGGCAGGTGTTCCAGCGCTCCGACAAGTATAACGGCGCCATCCTCTTTGCAGGCAAGGTGAACACGGACTGGGACGCCGTGCAGTACAGGATCACCGGCAAGGGCCTCAACGGCAAAAAATTTGCCTCCTCCTTCAAGCCCCTGAAGGTGAACCGGGTCACCGGCGCCTTCTGCGAAGCCGTGCCCGCCTGGGCCGGCGGCTGGTATTCCGTGGAGGTCCGGGTGATCAGGGACAAGAAGCCCGCCGCCACCGTGACAGTTGACCGGGTAGGCGTGGGCGAAGTGTTCGTGGGAGCGGGCCAGTCCAACTCCACCAACTACGGCCAGTATGCCACCAAGCAGACCCTGGATATGAGCGCCACCACAGACGGCTCCGTCTGGAGACTGGCCAACGACCCCATGCTGGGCCAGCACGACAACTCCGCCGGCGGCAGCTACTATCCCACTCTCGGAGACATCCTGTACACCGAGTTTCAGGTGCCCATAGGCTTTGCCTCCACGGGCCACGGCGGCACTCCCATCGAGAGCTGGCTGCCCGGCACGGACCTCTACAAGTGGATGATGACCAGGATAGGGCAGCTGGGCAAGGGCGGCTTCCGGGCCCTCCTGTGGCATCAGGGCGAGGCCAACTATGAGACTCCCACGGCTGTGTCCGTGGCCAATATGACCAGGATCATCAAGTCCTCCCTCTACGATGCGGGCTGGAGCTTCCCCTGGTTCGTGGCCAAGGTGAGCTACCACAACCCGGACCATCCCGCCTGGCCCCTGATCAGGGCCGCCCACCAGCAGCTGTGGGACGAGGGCGTGGCTTTGGAAGGGCCGGACACCGACGTGCTCACCGGCAAGATGAGAGACTATGACGGCAACGGTATACACCTGAGCCCCGAAGGGCTGAAGGCCCACGCGGAGCTGTGGGCGGAGAAGCTGATACCCTATATACATTCCTGCATCGACGAGGACAAATGACCATGGCGGTAAATATGGAGAAAAGGGATCACTACGTGATCACCACAGACAAATACAGAGCGGAGATATGCCCCTTCACCGGCTGCCCGAAAAGCATCACCGTCAAGGGCAGAGAGCTGCTGCAGAGCGGAGTGTTCGGCTTTATGCCGGGCTACGTGAACAACGCCTTTTATCAGACCCTGCCCGTCACCGGCTTCAAGGCGGAGGGCAGAGTCCTGAAGGCCTTCTTCGGCGCCGATATGGTGCCCAAAGAAGGGGGCGTAGACCGGGAAGAAAAGGATATGGCCCTCATAGTCTATACCTTTGAGGAAGACTCCTTTTCCCTGAAGTTCCGGGCCATAGCCGGCGGCATGTATATGCACGTGCAGATGGGCCACGGCGTCCGGGCCATAGGGGAAAAGGGCGTCTTTTCCGCCTTTCACGGCGACTGCGAGCCCGGGGAATACACCTGGGCCTACCGGGACTCGGCCGTCAGGACCAACGGCAGCTTTGCCATACACACCCCTCCCGTCTGCCGCTTTGCCTTTTTTGACTCGGGCATCATGGAGCCCGGCAGCGAAAAGGAGCTGACCTTTGCCCCGGCGGACCTGTCCGGCGAGGAGCTGGACCGGGTCTATGAGGCGGTGTATCCCCAGACGCCCGGGGACGAGCCCCTCAGCCTCTATTCTCCCGCCGACTGGCAGGTGTTTCAGAGGCAGGACGCGGGGAGCGGCAGCGTGTACGTGTCCGGCCTGGCGGCAGGCGGCCCCGTGAAGGCGGAGCTCACCGGCGCCGGCGCAGACGGCAAGGAGTTTGTCCGGACAGCGCAGCTGCCCGTTGCTGACGGCGCCTTTGCCGGCAGTATGGACGCTCCCGCGGGAGGCTGGTACCGGCTGACGGTCACGGCTCCCGGCGGCGCAGCCGTCACGGTGGAGCATGTGGGCGTGGGCGAGGTGTTCGTGGGGGCGGGCCAGTCCAACGCCACCAACAGCGGACAGTTTCCCATCACCCAGTCCTCCGGCATGACCGTCACCACCGACGGCGTCAGCTGGCGGCTGTGCGACGACCCCATGCCCGGCGTCCACGACGGCTCCGGCGGGGGCAGCTACTATCCCGCCCTGGGAGATATGCTCTATGAGGAATTCCGGGTGCCCATAGCCTTTGCCTCCACGGGCCACGGCGGCACCACCCTGGAACAGTGGGCCAACGAGGAACAGCTCTACAAATGGTTCATGACCAGAGTGTATCAGCTGGGCCGGAGCGGCTTCCGGGCCGTGCTGTGGCATCAGGGAGAGAGCGACTTCAACACCCCCACCGAGGTGGCCTTCCGCAAGATGAAGCTCCTTATCCAGTCCTCCAGAAAAGAGGCCGGCTGGCACATCCCCTGGTTCGTGGCCAAGGTGAGCTACCACAACGCCGACAACCCCTCCTGGCCCCTCATCAGAGAGGCCCATCAGATGATATGGGAGGACGGAGCGGCCCTGGAAGGGCCGGACACCGACGTGCTGACCGGAGACAACCGGGACTTTGACGGCGCCGGCATCCATTTCAGCCCCAAGGGCCTCAGAAACCACGCGGAGCTGTGGGCCGAAAAGCTGATCCCCTGGCTCCACCGGCTGACAGACTGACCCTTAGAGCCCGCCCGCGGCGGGCTTTTTTTCGCCTCCACGGGGTGTGGGCCCTCACCGCCGGGAAGACGGTGGAGCAGAGGCGCGTCCCTCTGTCGGCGACTAAATTTTTTACCCCCGGGGGCCTCTCCCGGCGCGCCTTATACCTGGGGTTTTCCGCTGTTTTTTCGGGTGGTGGTGGAACTATACGCTCTGTTTGCGGCTCTAAAAGTATGAAAAAAACACACAGGAGACTACAATGAAAAAAGGTTTCACCCTTATCGAACTTTTGGTAGTTATCGCTATCATCGCCATTCTGGCTGCCATTCTGTTCCCCGTATTCGCGCAGGCCAGAGAAAAGGCCCGCCAGACTCAGTGCCTCAGCAACATGAAGCAGCTGGGGACCGCTCTGGTCATGTATGCCAGCGACTGGGAAGAAAATCTCCCCTGCCGCACTCAGCTTTCCGCGAAGGGTTATCCCGGCGGCGCCCAGTACTTCCAGGGCTGGCTGGCCTCCAACTGGGGCGGCACCGATTTCCCCAGCGCCGAGTACAGCTACGTGGGCTGCCTGTTCCCTTACGTCAAGAATGAAAAGCTCTTCCAGTGCCCCTCCGACGGCAACGTGAGCGCTCATCTGAGCACCACCACCGACCAGACCAACGGCAAGAGGCTCTCCTCTTACTGGCTGAGACACTGGATCGCCACCGCTATGATAGGCGCCTGGGGCGGCAGCTGCCCTAACTGTCTGGCCAACGTGCCCGCAGCCTCCGCTATTCCTATCGCCGTGTTCCAGAAGCCTGCCAACACCATGATCATCCATGAGGGCGCCGACTATCACTTCAGAGCCAGCGGCACCAACCAGAAGAGGACCAGCGTGTTTGCCGACGGACATGCCAAGATCATGCCCATCGCTCAGATCTGCCCCATCAAGTATCCCACCGACCCCAACTGGCCCAAGTTCTGGGATCGCACCGATCTGGAGAGCAATGCCGACTACTACACTCTGGCAGATACCGACGTATCTTACTAAGCCAAACTATTTGGAGCAGGGTCCTGCGGGACCTTGCTTTTTTTTTGTCTCCGGCAGGCTCTGCAGGTTGCCCCGTGCCCCCGCCGGGGGGTATAATAGTATTGACACACAGATCACAAGGAGCAGTCATGATCATCAAAGTATTTTTTCTCATCTGCATTTTGCTCTTGACGGCGTCGGTCTGCTATTGCCAGACCGTGACGGCCACCTCCGGCAAGGGCTTCAGCATCCGGGGCGACAACTACACCGCCCGCATTGCCTCCGACACTGGCTATCTGGTCAGCCTGGTCATAGGCGGGACGGAGGTCCTGGAAAACAAGGCCGCGGGAGTGCTGACTACCTATTTCAACGCTCCCGGCATGTATATGGTGATGGCGGACGAGGTGTCCCAAAGCGGCAACTCGGTGACGGCCAAAAGCATCGTGGGGCAGGTGACCTACACCTTTGACCGGGACAGCGTCACCGTCAGCGCCACCGGCGACCCGAAGACGGGCTTTGACTACTATATGTCCCTCAATTACTCGGTGGTCATGGGCGTCCGCGACGGCGCCAGGACCAAGATACCCTTTGACGGAGAGCCCGGCGGCTACAGATGGATATCCCAGAGCCAGGCCTTCGCCACGGAGGGCGACGCGGTGCCCACCGGCATGTCCCTGTCGGGCCAGCTGTACCGTTTTCCCTGCGGCGACGGCTCCGCCAAGAGCCTGACCTTCAGGGCGGCAGCCATGGAGGAAGGGGACTCCCTGGCCTGCTACAAGGCCTTTTATGACAGGGAGGACTATGAAGAGAGCGCCGATATAGTCATGTTTTCCCCCAGGGACTGGCAGGTGTTTCAGAGACAGTCCAGATACGAGGGCGCCTTTTTCTTCTCCGGCAAGATCAACTGCGGCTATGACAAGGCCTTTTACCGCATCAAGGGCAAGGCCCTGAACGGCCGCAGCTACAGCGGCAAGTGGACCGCCCTGAAGGTGGACCCCTACACCCATTGCTTTGACCAGCAGGTGAAGGGCTGGGCCGGCGGCTGGTACGTGATAGACGTAAAGACGGAAAAGGACAAGCGGCAGACGGCTATGGTGACCCTGGAGCACGTGGGCATAGGCGAGGTGTTCGTGGGGGCCGGCCAGTCCAACTCCACCAATTCCTCGCTGGACAAAATACAGACCCAAACGGGCATGGTGTCCGCTACCGACGGCTTTGAATGGGTGAAGGCCGACGACCCCATGCCGGGGACTCATGACAGAGGCACCGGCGGCAGCTACTATCCCGCCTTTGGCGACGCCCTCTACGAAGCCCTTCACGTGCCCATAGGCATAGCCTCCACGGGCCACGGCGGCTCCATAGTCAGCCAGTGGTATCCCGGCAGCGAGTATTATGAGCACTTTATGGCCCGGGTGCGTCAGCTGGGCAAGGGCGGCTTCAGGGCCGTGCTGTGGCATCAGGGAGAGAGCGACGCCACCACGGAGGTGGAGCCCATGTTCAGAGGCATGAAGACCATTATCCGCTACTCCTGTCTGGACGCCGGCTGGCGCTTTCCCTGGTTCGTGGCCAAGGTGAGCTATCACAACCCGGACCACATGTCCTGGGAAAATCCCCGCAAGGTGCACCAGATGGTGTGGGACAGCGGCCTGGCCCTGCAGGGCCCCGACACTGACACCCTGCACAGAGAATACAGAGACCTGGGAGGCATAGCGGCCCATTTCAACGCGGCCGGGCTGAAAAAGCACGGCGAGATGTGGGCCGAGCTGCTGATCCCCTACGTAGAAGCATGCACAGAAAAATGAACTGCCTGACCCTACTCTTCCTGGTCCTTGCCGCCCTCTGCCTCTGCGGCGGAGCCGGGGCCCAGACCTTTGAAAAGACGGGGGACCGCGGCTGGCTGGTGAAGACCGACTGCTACGAGGCCCGCATCAATTCCTTTTTCGGCTTTTTGGAAAGCCTCAGGATGAACGGGGTGGAGGTCATAGAGAACCGGTATACCTCCGTCATATACGGCTATTACAACGCGCCCTATCTGGTGTATATCGCCGACAGCGTGGAGAAGCAGGGCTCCTCCGTCATCTCCCTGAACAACGGCGCCGGTAGCGTGGAATACGTGTTTGAGCCCCGCCGGGTCAGGATCAGGGTGGCCAACGGCGGCCGGGACGAGTTTTTCCAGCACACCATCCTGTCCCGCAGCTTCAGGGGCGCAGTGTCCGGCCAGGGCAAGGCCCTGGGGCTGAAGGGCGGCCTGGAGCCCGGGTCTTACACCCTGCTGTCCCTGTCGGGAGCGGTGAAGATCAGCGGAGACGCCTCTGTCCATGATACCTCCGTGCTGTACGCCCTCCGCTTTTCTCCGGAAAAGGGAGCCGTGGCGGAGGAGGTCATAGAGCCCGCTCTGATGGATGAGGACCTGCGGCGCGCAGCCTTTGAGCTGGCTTATCCCGACGGGGACCTGGAGACCTCCGAGGACCTGTTTGTCCTGAGCCCTGCGGACTGGCAGGTGTTTCAGCGGGAGAACAGGGACGGGGGGACCCTGCGCCTCTCCGGCAGGGTAAACGTCCCCTGCGACAAGGTGAGCGTCAGGATCACAGGCAAGAGCCGGGACGGCAAGTCTTACCCGGGCAAGTGGGAAAGCGTGACGGTAAACGGGTCCACCGGCTGCTTTGACGCCGGGCTGCCCCTGCGGGCCGGAGGCTGGTACACCCTGGATATCAGGGCCGAAGACCATGGCGCCGCGGTGGCGGAAAAGACCATCGCCCACGTGGGCATGGGAGAGGTGTTCGTGGGGGCCGGCCAGTCCAACGCCACCAACTCTTCCCCCGACAAGACCCGCGCGCAGAGCGGCATGGTGTCCTGCACCGACGGACACCTCTGGCAGCCTGCCGACGACCCCATCATAGGAGTCCACGACGGCAGCGACGGAGGCAGCTATTATCCCACCCTGGGAGACCTGCTCTATGCGGAATTCGGAGTGCCCATAGGCATAGCCTCCACGGGCCACGGCGGCACCGCCGTCAGCCAGTGGACCCCCAACACCGAGCTCTACAAGTTCTTTATGGACCGGGTGCGGCTCCTGGGCAAGGGCGGCTTCCGTGCCGTGCTGTGGCATCAGGGAGAAAACGACGCCTGGACCCCGTCGGAGGACTATTACAGGCTCCTCAGGACCTCTATAAGGTATTCCTGCCTGGACGCGGGCTGGCGCTTCCCCTGGTTCGTGGCAAAGGTGAGCTATCACAGCCCTGCCGCTCCGGTCCACGAGACCACCCGCTCCGCCCAGCAGCGGCTGTGGGACGAAGGCATCGCCTTGCCCGGTCCCGATACCGACACCCTGCGGTCCGAATACAGAGAGGGCGGAGGCATGGGCATCCATTTCAGCGGAAAGGGCCTGGAGGCCCACGCCCGGGCCTGGGCGGATATCCTGATACCCTATATACACAGCCTCATAGACTGAGGCTGCCCCGGGAGAGGCTTTCTTCCGCCGGGCGACCCGTTTTCCCCTGCAAGATATGAGATCTTGCAGGGGAAAACTCTTTGTCATCCCGGCGCTGCAACCCCGCGTCATCTCGGCGCCTCCGCAGGAGGCGGTAAGAGATCTACGGGGGCACCGATGCCGCAGGCATTGGGGGGGCCGTATCGCGGGGCAGGATGAAACGCTATTGTCCCGTTCAATTTCAACGTCACTTCGGCGGTGAGGGCTCCTCAGACCCTCACCGGTAAGAAGTCCCCCGCAATGGAACCGCGAGCCCCGGCCGCGGACCGGGCCCAACGGGACAAATGGAAAGCGCTCTTCCACTACACTCGCCTGCCCCGCGATACGGCCCCTCCCACCAGTCCTCTCTGCCGTTGGCAGAGTAAGGAATGGGCTCGCGGTTCCACTACAGGGGATCTCGAACCTCACCCCACAAAATCTGCGATTTTGCGGGGACCCCGAGAGTGAGTGCCCGATGGGCCCTCACCGCCGAGATGACGCGGGATTGCACCGCCGGGATGACTCGGGGGTGGCTCTGCCGCCGGCATGGCGCTCCCCGCCTGCAAAGGGCGCCTTTCCCCGGCCGGCTTTTCCCTGCATTGCCGTTTTTCACATATAATTGCCCGGCGTTCCATTTATCCCGGGCCTTGGTCCGTGATACAATAAAGCTGGGGACAAGCCCCCCGGAGGTTTACTATGCGAATATTGCTTTCACTGCTGCTTTTGTGCTTATGCGCGTACGCTTATGCCGGCGCGGAGCCCTACGACGCCCTGTTTGAGCGAAACGTGCTGAAGCCCCTGCGCCTGGGCGAGGTGACTCTGAAGGGCGAATTAAAAAGGCAGCTGGATTCAGTTGCCCGTTATTACCTGGGCCTCAACTGCGACGACCTGCTGAAGGACTACCGGGAGAGAGCGGGGCTGCCCGCGCCCGGCGCGGGCATGGGCTACGGCTACGTGGGACACTCTCCCTTCGGCCAGTTTATGTCCGGCTACGCCCGGCTTTACGCCATCACCGGGGACGAGCGCTTCAGGGAGAAGGCCCTTTACCTCATGCGGGAGTGGGGCAAGACCATCGAGGAGGACGGCTACTGCTTTGCCGCCCGGCCCTCCTATGTCACTCCCTACTATTACGACAAGCTCATCACCGCCATGATGGATATATACAACTACTGCGGGGAGCCGGAGGCTCTGGAGTATATCGGGCCCATTACCGGCTGGTGCGAGAAGAATCTGGACCGTTCCCGCAAATACGGGGATACCACCGGCCAGGGCACCGGGGAGTGGTACACCATCAGCGATCATCTCTACAAGCTCTATATCGTCACCGGCGACCAACGGTATAAGGACTTTGCCCGGGTGTGGGAATACCGGGAATGGTGGGACGAGGTGGCCTCGGGAGATCTGGCCTCCGTATATCCCAAAAGCTGGCACCACGCCTACAGCCACGTGAACAGCTTCAACGGCCTGGGGGGAGCCTACGCCGCCACCGGTGACGAATACTACCTCGATACCCTGAAAAAGGCCTATGACTATATGCAGAGCGAGCAGTGCTTCGCCACCGGAGGCTACGGCCCCGGGGAAAGCCTGATGTCCCGGGAAGAACTGCCCGATATGGTCCGCTGGACTTCCAGGTCCTTTGAGACCCAGTGCGCCTCCTGGGCCGCCTTCAAGATGTGCAAGTATCTCACCGGCTTTACGGGAGAAGCGGAATACGGCGACTGGACGGAAAGGCTCATTGTGAACGCCGTGTGCGCATCTCTGCCCGTGTCCGGCAAGGGCAACGCCTTTTATTACTCCAACTACCGGGTGGACGGGGCGGCCAAGACCTACGATCCCGACTGTCCCTGGACCTGCTGCACCGGCACCCGGCTGCTCACCGTGACGGATCTGGCGAACCAGCTCTATTTTCACAACGGCAGGGATATATACGTGTCCCAGTATTTTGCCTCGGAGGCCTCCTTTGAGCTGCAGGGCGGCAAAGTCCGTCTGGAGTGTGATACCGTATTTCCCGAAGAAACCCGTGTCCGCTATACTCTGACGCCGGAAAAGCCGGCTGTGTTTTCCGTGAATTTCCGCCTGCCGGGCTGGCTGGCGGGGAAGGCAGTTATAAAGGTGAACGGCAAGCCCTTTGCCTATACGGTGAAAAAGGGCTGGGCCTGTGTCCGCCGCCTGTGGAAGGAGGGGGACAGAATCGAGATCGGTCTGCCTATGGCTCTGGATGTCAAATATCTGTTGGAGGATACGGCCAATCCATACGCCATAGTTTACGGCCCCGTCGCTATGGCGGTGAAGGCTCTGAAGGACGTCCGCAACCCGGCGGACCTCATTGACCCGGAGAACGTAAAGGAGGACTTTGTCCCCGCCGAAGCGGACAATATGACCTGGGTGAGCAAAAAGGACCGGACCCTCCTTTTCAAGCCCTTCTACGCCTACAGGGAAGGGGAGCGCTGCTTCCTGTATCTGGAGCCCGACCAGGAATACAGGGGCAACTTCTCCGACGATTGGTTCAAAATAATGGATATGATGGCGTCAAAGACCGTGGGGGGCTTTGTGGAATATGAATTCACGGGCAAGACCCTCAGATACAGCTACAGGCGCTTTGACGACTGCGGCATCGCCGAGGTGCTGCTGGACGGCAAGCCCTATTGCGAGCTGGATATGTACAGCCCCGAAAGGGGGGTTGACGGCTATACCGATATCACCGGGTCGGAAAGCGGAAAGCATACTGTGAAGCTGGTCATCACGGGCAAAAACCCAAAGTCGGAGGATCAATACGTCAACGTGACCGGCTTTGAGGTCATAGAGTGAGGATGTAAGAAGTCATAGAACGAAAAGGGCTGCCTGCGCAGCCCTTTTTTTCGTCGCAAGGCCGGGGGCGGCACTTGCGTATGACTGCTACACTCGCCTGTCCCGCGATACGGCCCCTCCCACCAGCCCTCTCTGCCAATGGCAGAGTAAGGAATGGGCTGGCGGGCCCCGTCCGCAACCACCCCAAAAAATCTGCGATTTTTCGGGGACCCCGGGATCTCTTACCCCGGCCGGCAGGACGCCGAGGCGTCTGACATATGGCCGGCCGCGCCGGGATGACGCGGGATTGCACCGCCGGGATGACGCGGAGGCGCCGGGATGACAGGATGGCCCCCCCGGGGCTATCGCAGCGGACAAAAAAAGGGGCTGCCGCTGCAGCCCCTTTTTTGTCTTATTCTCTCACCACGCTGACCTGCCAGTCCGTGATATCCAGATCGGGATCGCTCACGTCTCCCTCCGGGTCTGTGCCCGTCCAGGTGTAGCTCTTGCCCGTGTCTATGTCGATATAGTCCCTTTCGGTCTTGTAGCCCAGGGCGTCCCATTTCCGCCCGGGCGCCGGGTCGTTGGGGTCGGTGGGTATCCGGTTCAGACAGATGATGTTTATCTGCAGGTTGGCGATATCCTTTTCCGGCAGGCGGCCGCCGGCGATCTGCGAAAAGTCTATGACCGCCCTCATGGTCTTGCCTCCGTTGAGGATATCCCAGGCCACCGCGGACTGGGGAGGTCCAGAGGAGAGCAGCTTGGTGCCGGGCAGTATGTCGTACCAGTTGGCCGGGTTGTTGCCGCTGTCGTAGCGCAGATAGCCCGTGATGCCCTTGCTCTCCGAGGCCTTGTCGCTGGTGCCCCAGCCGTTGCCCCAGCCGTAGGCCCCGGAGGGACCCACCACCGGCAGGGGATAGGTCTCGCTGACGTTGTCCGCGTCTATGGCTATAAAGTAATATCTGCTCTGCCCGGGGTCCAGGCTGCCCTCCGGCTCAAATTCTCCCGCCAGAGTGAATTCCACCTCCAGCTGGTCGCCGGTCCTGGCGGGCGAGGCCGGGGTGCTGGCGCAGCCGGCCAAAAAGGCCGCCGCCGCGGCCAGCAGGACGAGACAAAAGTATTTCATGCAAAGCTCCCTCGGGACCCAATGGGTTGCCCGGATTTTGATATTATTATAGCACAGAGCGGCCGAAAAAGCAACACAACCGGGGCTCCGGGTGCTATAATAATCTTGAAAGGACAAGCCTTATGACCCTGAATGTAGTTACCCGAAAGGACCGCAAATCATGACCCTGCCGAAGCTGTATCTGCTGGCGGCGCTGTCCGCAGCGCTGACCCTGGCCGCCTGCCTTGCGCCCCGGCTGTGGGCCCTGTCCTTTGTCTCCCTTTATCCCCTGATATACGCCTGTCTCCGCAACGGGCTTTCCGGGAGGCCTCTGGGCAGCCGGCTCCTTCACGGAGCGGGCCTGGGGTTCTGCTTTGGCTTTGCGTATTATTCCGCCGCCCTCTATTGGATGTGGCAGTTCATGCCCGGGCTCAACTTTGCGGCGGGGCTGCTCTACGGCTCCTTTGCCTGCCTGTTCGGGCTCCTGTCGCCCTTTTTTACCCGCCGGTTCTCCTTTTGTCTCGCGGGTCTGCCGGCTCTGTGGACCGGCTGCGAGCTGCTCCGCAGCCTGGGGCCCTTTGGCTTTTGCTGGTACGGCATATCCAATCTGCAGGCCCCGAACCTGCCTCTGCTGCAATACGTCTCCCTGTTCGGCTGCCGCGTCCTGGACTATCTCATAGTCTTTGCGGTGTGCGCCGGGGCCCTCTTTTTCACCGACAGGTCCCGGGCCCACCGGCTGCTGGCCATGGGGGCTCTGGTGCTCTTTGCCGCCGTCCAGATAGGCGGAGAGCTCTTTATCCGGCCTCTGGAGGGCGCCGACAAGACGGTGAAGCTGGTGCAGGCGGATCTGGACCCCGCCACCAAGACCGACGACGTCTCCCTGGAGAGGCACATCTACCTGTCCCGCAAGGACCCCCGGGCCGATCTGGTGATCTGGCCTGAGACCGCCGTGTCCATCCTCACCCTGAGCCGCAGCGTGCCCATAGCCGACACAGCCCGGGCCATGAGGGCGCCGGTGCTGGTGGGAGCCAATATACCTCAGGGGGACAACTACACCAACTCGGCGGCCCTCTATTCGGCCAAGGGCAAACGGGTGGGCAGATATGACAAGCGGCGGCTGGTGCCCTTCGGGGAATACACCCCCGCCAAAAAGCTCTTTGCCGTCCCGCCCAACCCCCGTCTGACAGAGTGGGAGGCCGTGCCGGGCCGCAGGGCGGAGGTGCTGAAGACCGGCCCCTTCCGCATAGGCGTCACCGTGTGCCACGAGTCCTCCTTCTGGCAGTATTCGGCCCATCAGGTCCGGGCAGGGGCCAACGTGCTGGCTCTGGTGTGCAACGACGGCTGGTGCCGCAGCCGCAGCGCCTCCAACATGCATTTTCAGTTTGCCCGCCTGAGGGCGGCGGAAAACCGGCGCTGGTATCTGAGATGCACCTCCACGGGCATCTCCGGGGTGGTGTCCCCCTACGGGCAGATAGTGAAAAGGGGACCTGAGGACCGGGTCGCCGTCATCACCGCCCCCTTTGGCTTTGAGACCCGCCGGACCCTCTTTACCCGCACCGGCGACGTCTTTTCGCCCCTGTGCGCCGCGGCCGCTGCGGTATTTGCGGTCTGCGGATGGGTCTTTGAGCGCCGCGGGCAATGACCCCCGGCAACAAGGAGAAGATATGATAAATATAGAGTTCAGCAGAGCCTCCGTCTCTATGGGTGACGACGCCGATGCAGGCAGGTACACCATCGAAATGCCGGACGACGCGGTCCTGGGGGACCTGATAGCAGTCATCATGCGCGGCGGCCGGGGCAACGGCTGGCCCATCCCCTACACCGGGGCAAACAGCTTCTGGGTGATCAGGTCCGACGCCGGCGATCTGGCGGACGTCTATACGGACGGGGACGGCGAATGGGTGGTCAAATATCTTGCCCACAGCGGGACCGCGCCTCTCTCGTCTCTCGGCATCACCCGGACCTACGGCGCCAGGGGACTGGACCCGGAGGACAAGAGAGACTCCTACAACGGCTACCGGGCGGCGGTCATGACCGGCAGGGAGATCAGGGAGCAGCTGGACGGCGCCTGCACTCCCACGGGGCCTTATCACCATCAGGTCCCCGGCGAACGGATCCCCATCCGGGAATACAAAAAGCTGCTGGACGACAGCGAGTACCGGGTGTATTACTCCGACAGCTTTTTCCAGATCATGGACCCGGAGACCGGCAGGACCCTCTACTTCATCACCTATATCAA
>JAFZNQ010000094.1 GCA_017552965.1 Abditibacteriota bacterium
CCTCGCGGTCGGTGGAAAAACGCCCCCGCAGGTCCAGCTTCACGGGTATATTCAGCCTGTCCGCCAGCTCCGGGGTGCATACGGCCAGCGCCTCCGCCCCCGCCGCGGCGCAGGCGGCGTTGACGGTGGAGGTGAGCTGCGGGTCCCACAGCGCCGCGCCCTTTATCTCCCCTCTGAATTTTTCAAAGAGCTCATAGGGCTCCAGTGGGATCAGCTGCCGGATATAGCCCTTTTCCCGGTAGTATGCCGCCCATTCGCTGTCGCTCGGGCCGTTGTCCCGCAGATAATAGATGCGCGGCTGCTTTTGGGCCGTGATGCCCTGCAGGCTGCTGAAAAACAGCTGTTCTTCTATGGCGAGTCCCCGCAGGTCCGCGGAATACAGGGTCGCAGCCGGGGCCGCTCCCCGGGGACACAGGGCCGCAGCCGGCCCGCAGAGCGCCAGCAGCAGCGCTATGACGGCCCGGACCGTCACGGCAGGTCCTCCGGGTTTTTGGTGGTGATCCACAGGGCCGGGCGCACTCCCACCATCGTCAGACTCTGGTCGTTGACCTCTCCCACGAAGCCCATATGGGAGATGAGCTCGCATTTTGCGCCGCCCTGTCCCCTGATCCACCAGGGGGCGCCGCCGGATATTGAGTCCACGGGCATGTCCGGAGACAGGGCGTATCCGGTGGGGGCGGCGGTCTTGTCGCGGGGATCCGACAGCAGTATCAGCGCTTCTTCACGGCAGGGGATGAAGACCCGATCGCTGACCGCGCCGTTTCCCACGGCGACGCTGCCGGTCAGGATGCGCTTTTTTTCCTCCGGGGAAAAGGCCCCGTTCAGAAAGTCATTGTTCAGCCACCTGCGCAGGGAAGAATCCGTCCAGGAAGCCTTCCCTTTGTCGTTGAAGGGCTGCCGGTCCAGCACGTCCTTGCTCACAAGAAACACGTTATAGACCGTGACGGTCTTCACTACCAGCCACTCTATGGGCTCCTTTTTACCGCCCTTTTCC
The DNA here is from genome assembly GCA_017552965.1 of Abditibacteriota bacterium. NCBI lineage: Bacteria > Pseudomonadati > Abditibacteriota > Abditibacteriota bacterium. The sequence goes on from JAFZNQ010000094.1 coordinate 995, forward strand.
CGGGGCCAGCTGCCGAAGGTCATGACGGCGGGTCTGGGCCGGGGGTCGCCCATGTGCTCCAGCACGGCGTCCCTGACGCTTTCGGGCAGGTCCGCGGGCAGGGTGATCACGTTCCGCAGGGCGCCCGTCCCGGTGGCCGCGTAGTCGTTGGGGATCTCCACGGGGGTCACGGGCTGAGGCGCAGGCCGGGGGGCGGGGATCACGGCCGGCGCGGCTCCGGGCCCGGCTGCGGCAAAGGGCTTTTCCGCCGGACGGGGTCCTGCCGGTCCGGCGTCCGCCGGTCCTGCCTTTGGCGCGGCGGCGGATATCTTGCCGGGCTGCCGGCGGAAACGCTCCTTAAGCAGATCCACAGTGCCTGGGATAGTCCCCAGAAAATCGGATATCTTCATTCTCAGAGGCAGGGTCAGGGGCGGCTTGACGCCGATCGCCTCTGTCACGCTCCTCTCCCGCATCCGGACGAGATACTCTTCTCCGGCGTAATAATCCCTTATCAGAAAAGCCCCGGCCATGCCGGCCAGGCATATCAGGGTGATGACGGTCAGCATAGTTTTCATAGCGGTCTCCCCGCGCCCTGTCCGGGCGCTGTCTTTTATCTTATTATAACATATATCGGGGTCCCGGCGGCGGCTGCCCGCCGGAAAAAAGGGGCGTTTTTGTCAGAGGGTGAGCATGTGCCTGCGCATGGACACGCCTTCGGCCAGCCCTATCTCGGCGAGAAAGCCCCACAGGGCAGTGCCGCCGTAGCTGATAAAGGGCAGGGGAACGCCGGTGACCGGCATGACCCCTATGGTCATGCCTATATTCACCACGATATGAAAGATGAACAGGCCGCAGACCCCCGCCGTGACGGCCCTGCCGGCGGTGTCCTCCGTGGCCAGCATGATGTGTATGAGCCGGAACACCATCAGCGAGTAGAGGCACAGCACTCCCAGGCAGCCGGCAAAGCCCAGCTCCTCCCCGAATACGGTGAATACAAAATCCGTGTGCTGCTCGGGTATGAAGTCCAGCTTTTTCTGGGTGCCCTTCAGGTAGCCCTTGCCGAACAGGCCTCCGGAGCCTATGGCTATGCGGGACTGCAGCACGTGGTAGCCGGAGCCCAGAGGGTCGGACTCGGGAGACAGGAAGGTGTAGATCCTCTCCTTCTGATAGTTCTTCAGCACTCCGGGGGTCCACCAGGCCGCCCCCGCCAGGGCCGCCAGGACGAGAAAGAACACCAGTATGTGCCTCATGCGGCAGCCGCTTACGAAGACCTGGGCCAGCCATATGGCGGCCAGGGTCAGGCTGGTGCCCAGGTCCGGCTGCCGGAAAATGAGCAGCATGGGGACGCTGATGTAGATGAGGGAGCCGGCGAAGGTCCTGATGCTCTTGATGCTGTGCCGGCGGGAGGAGAGATATACTCCCAGGCATATGATGAGGGCCACCTTGGCCAGCTCGGCGGGCTGCAGCCGGATGAAGCCCAGGTCTATCCAGCGCCGGGCCCCGTTGATGCGGGTCCCCACCAGCAGCACCATCAGCAGCAGGGTGAAGGTGAAGCCGTAGAGCTTGCCCGCCAGCTTGGACAGTATGGGCACGGATATGCAGCTCATGAACCAGGCTATGCCTATGCCCGTGGCCAGATAAAAGAGCTGCTTTTTCACGTATTCCGCGCCCGCGGCGCTGTAGATGGCCGCTATGCCCGCCAGGCACAGCAGCAGCGCCGATACGGCCAGAGGCCGGTCAAAGTATCGCAGGTACACGTTTTTCAAGGCGCCAGCACCGCCTCTGCGTAATGGGTGAAGTATTTTTCGGCGCAGCGGGTCACGTCCTCCGGGGTGACCTTCCGCAGCCGGGCCGTTCTGGCGTCCCGGGAGCCGTACACCTCCTCCAGGGCCGTCAGGTGGGAGAGGGAGAGCAGGTTTTCCCTGTCTATGTCCTCCTGGGTGAGCATGTAAGTCACCACCCGGTCAATGTCCGCCTGCTCCACCGGGGTCTTCTTCAGGTCTTCCGTGATCTCCAGCATGCGGTCCCTGATCATGTCGGCGCTGCCGGCTCCCGTGGCCGCATAGAGATAGATGTGGCTCTGCCTGAGCAGGACGGGATATTTGCAGCCCACGTAGTAGCAGCAGCCTTCCCGCTGCCTCAGCCGGCGGAACAGGCGTCCGGATTTGCCGGAGCCCAGGAGGCCGGATATCACAGTCATGGGGGCCCAGTCCTCGTCCCCGGCCGCCGGGGCCAGAAAGCCCATGAGATAGTAGGTCTGGCCGTCCCGGCCGTTGGGCATCAGAGTTCGGCGGGACTCCTTCAGGGTCTCGTTGAAGTTGTGTATGCTGCGTCTCTCCGGGCTGGGGGTCACTCTGAAAAAGGAGTTTTGCACCGCCTTTTTCAGCTCTGCCGGGGTGAGGTCGCCGGCCACGGACAGCACCAGCTGTCTGGGGCAGAAGTTTTCGTTGAAAAAGGCGTAGAGCTGCTTGGGAGTGGCCTTGGAAATGGCGGTGGCGCTGCCGTAAAAGGACCTCTTGTAGGGCCCGGAGCCGTAGAGGGAAAAGCGCAGCCTGTCATAGGCCTGCTGAAAGGGAGCGCCGCTCTCGCTCACCAGCCCGGCAAAGGCGTTGTCCCGGGCCTTGGCCACGGCCTCGGCGGTGAACTTGGGCTGGGTGAGGCAGTCCCCCAGTATCCGCATGGCGGGCATGAGGTTCTTTTTGGAGGTCAGCAGCCGGATCTCGGTGGTGTCCAGGGTGGTGGTGATGTTCATGCTGCCGTTGATGCGGTAAAACACCTCTTCCATCTCGGCGCCGGTCCTGTTTTTGGTCTCGTTGAGGAGCATGGAGGCAATGAGGGCCGAAAAGCCACCCGTGGAGTTGCTCTCGTTGGCGGGGCCGGTCCTGGCCAGCACGGTGATATACACGTATTCCGTGTCCTTCACCGTACTGAGGAGCACCGAGGGCAGTATGGTGCCCTCTATCCTGTCGGGAGCCCCGAAGCAGGCTGCGGAGCAGAGCAGGAGCAGCGCGGCAAGGAGTCTTTTCACAGGTATTTCTCCGCCGCCCTGGCTATGTCCTCCCGGCTGACGCCGGAGACAAAGTCAGTGTAGTCCCCTATGCCCTTGAGGCCGTGGAGTATATACATCTGGCCCAGCTGATACACCAGGTTTTTGCCGGTCTGATTGCGGGTGAGGAAGTCCGTGAGCTGCAGCTTTTTGGCCGCCTCCAGAGCGGAGTCGGAGTAGGAGCCCCTGCGGACGGCTTCCACGGCCTCCAGGCAGACCCTTTCGGCCTCCGGACTCTTCACCGTCAGGGTAAAGGGAGAGGCGTGCCTGCCCGTGTTGTGCCTGTAGCCCGTCTCCGCCGACGGCAGCTCCTGCCGGACCAGGCCGTATATGAGGGAGGTGAGCACTCCGCAGCACACGGATTCGCCGAAGAGATAGCCCGGCGCCATGGGCGCCGCCAGGCCGAAATATCCGCCCCGGGAGAGGGTGGTCACCCCGCTTTTGACCTCCATGGCCGGCGCCGTGGCGGCGGGCTTTTGTCCGGAGGCGGGAAAAACGCCGCCTATGACCCGGATCAGCTCCTCGTCATCTACCGGGCCCGCCGCCACGAAGACGTAGTTGTCATTGGTGTAGTTCAGGCTGTGATACAGCGCCAGGTCCTCCCGGGTGATGGCGTCTATGTCTGCCCCCTCCAGAGGCAGCCCGTACAGGCAATCGCCATAGACGGTCTTCAGCAGCGCCCGGCGCAGCTCTTCCGTCTCCCGGTCCCCCTTGCCCGCCATTTCGTCCCGGATGATGCCCTTTTCCAGAGCCAGCTCCTGCTCGTCAAAGAGAGGGGACGACAGGGCCTTGGCAAAGAGACCGCACACGGCCTCCAGGTCTCCGGGCCTCAGGATGCAGGTGTAGCAGGTGAAGTCGTAGGAGGTGTAGGCGTCGGCGGAATAGCCCAGGGTCTCCAGGCGCAGGTCCAGCTCTCCGGCGGCCAGGTCCCGGGAGGAGCCGAACATCAGGTGCTCCGCCATATGGGCCGTGCCGCTGAGGGGATATGACACGTTGGGCACGAAGATGCCGAGAGTGAGGAACTGCGAGGGGGCGTCGATGCAGAGTATGGCAGGGGAGCCGGGTCTCTTCAGCTCCCTGCAGGTCAGCGCGCTGCACGCCGTGCACGCCAGGCATATCAATATACAGATCACAAGTCTTTTCATACTCTCATACCACACACTTATTATACCAAAAACCCGGGCCGAATTCCACAGAAAAACATGGCCGCCCGCTGTGTTGAAAATCACAGGTTTTACGGCGATATACGCATTTACCTTTGACCTTCGGCAGGGTTATAATAGAAGTGACCATCACATTCACGGAGAAGCGATATGAGCAAGATCAGATTTGCCGTGCTGGGCGCCAGCGGCCGCTGGCTGAGCCTGGACGACGTGTATCCCCGGCACCCGGACGCGGAGTTCGTGGCCCTGTGCGACAGCGCCGAGGGCGTGGCGGAGCTGGCGGCGGCCCACTACAAGGAGAGCATGGGCCGGGATATAGCAGTGTATCACAGCTACGAAGAACTGGTGAAAAAGGCCTCTTATGATGCCATTATCATCTGTTCGGACCCGGACACCCAGGCGGACCTGGCAGTCAGCGAAATGGAAAGAGGCGTCCACGTCATGACCGAGGTGCCCTTTGCCCGCACCCTGGACCAGTGCCGGAAGCTGGTCAGGGCGGTGGAACGGACCGGCTGCAAATACCAGCTGGCGGAGCAGACCCGCTACTGGAACTTTGTCCGTATCTGGCGGGAGATGGCCGCCAGAGGCGAATTCGGCAAGATCATCTACGCCGAGGCGGAATATCTGCACTGTATGCGGGTGCAGGACTGGTTCACCAGCAAAAAGACCGGCAAAAGGGTGTGGACCGACGATCCCTCCTATTGTGATGACCCGGAGTATGAGGACAGCTGGAGATCACGGGTGGCCCGGGATCCCATCTGGTATCTGCCCCATTCCCTGTCTCCGCTGCTGTCCGTCACCGGCGGCAGGATAGAAAGGGTCAGCTGCCTGGGCACCCGGGAAGGCTCCTATTCCCTGAAAGGCTTCAGCTTCAGGGATATAGAGTGCGCCCTGATGTATCACTCCGACGACATAGTCTTTTCCCTGAGGGCGGGCTTTACCACCCCTCACGGCTTCAAAAAGGACACCGGCTCCCACTGGTATCAGATCAAGGGCTCCGAAAAGAGCGTGGAGTGGGCCCGCACCACTCTGGAGGAGGACTGCGGCAAGAGCTACAGCCCGGAGACCGGCTGGGAGCGCCACCCCGAGTGGGGCTGCGCGGATCCCGACGCCCCGGAGGAATTCAGACGGGCCCTCCACGGAGGCACCGACTATTATCCCATGTATTACTTTATGGACGCCCTCCTGAAGGACAAGCAGCCTCCCATGGACGTCTATAAGGCCGCAGAATGCGCGGCGCCGGCCATACTGGCCATGGAGTCTGCCCGCCGGGGCGGGGAGCTGCTGACGGTGCCGGACTTCCGGTCGGAGCAATAGAGCAAGGGCGCGGGGACCCTCGGGGAGGGGCGCTGTTTTGTCCGGCCGGGCTCTTCCGCAAGCCTTGATATCGTCATCCCGGCGCATCTCCTGCGGATGCCGGACAAAAAAAAGCCGCAAACGCGGCATATATCACTCAGTATTTAGTCCGGATAAACAGGCTCTCTCGAGGTGTCGCTGTCAAAATCCCGGGCGTTGCTGTTGTAGTCGGGCTGCAGCGCGTTGAGCAGAAAGCGGCCAGGCTCTATTGCTCTATTTCACGGTCCTCTCCAGCTTGTGCCAGCCTTCCCAGTCCTTTTCGGTGGGAACCGGAGGCTTTTCCCCTATGGACTTCGGGTGATAAACTAAACTCGTTATATAATCATAGTTGCCCTTTCCGTTCCAGTAGATACAATCACAATAAGCGATTATATCAGGCAATTTTGCGGTCAAAGGGATTTTGTTCTTCAGCCTGTAGAGCTTGCTGCTCTGCATCTTGACCTGAACGGAGTAATCCATGGTAGTCGTGAATACGTTGATCACGTCCGGCTTGACAAAATATGCCTGCACCAGCCCGCCTCCGTTTGGATAAAGAGGATTATCATATACATCGGTCCATGGGTGCTCTTCTTCTTGACCCGGCCGGCTTTTCTTATGCAAATCATATTGACGGAATTGCAGATCCAGGTTAACATGACGCACAAGAAACCTGAGCATCTTTCCGTCATTGCTTACTTCCGCATCCAAAACATACGGGTAATTGAATGTGTGACCGGAACGACTTGTATTTTCTTCTGTATAATTGCTCTTAAAGCTACAGATACGATCTCTCTTCCGAGAGTTCTTATTTTCCAAATATATGTTCAGAGTATTCCTTACAGAATACGGAAACTTTTTGCCGTACGCTCCTATCTCAGCTTCATTCAAACCGGTTTCACAGACATTTTGAAAAATCACCGAAGTGTCACTGTTTACAGGCAACACATCTTCCTTTGTCCCGGCTTTGACTTTCTCTTCGCTTGTCATTGTCTCGAAATCGGCGCATATGCCGGTCTTGTCAAAAGCATTTATATCGACTGCTTCAAACGCTTGTTCACTATTCTTTTCTGATGCTGTCCGAGCCGCGCCGGTATCCTTCAGGATGACTTTATTCCCGCGGGCAGAGCCATACAGGACCAGCGCGCCTATTATGAATAATGCTATTAATGATATAATGACTGCTTTTTTCATGATCTCATCTTCCTAATGAATGGCGTTGAGTATATCGGGGATCAGACTGGCTCTGAGCGCGACAGAGTCAATGCCGAAGTCGTCTCCCTGCGCAAACACAAACGGCCGGTTGGCATCTCCGTTTAAGCATTTGGAAAACGGAAACGAATGGCTCAATCCTTCAGCCAGGAGCTGTCTCGATTCATTCTGCTCCAGCCGTCCCATTCGTTCATATCATATTCAGGCTCGCGCTCGGAAACAATTTTCTCATCACACATGATAGGATTTGTAGCAAGCAAGGGATTGGCGTCATACCACCGCCGATTGCTCCAGATCACCTTGGGAAGCCTGTGCTTATATTGAATCGGATCGTTGTCTGCGACATAGTTGTCGCTGCCTTTTTCGGCGGCAAGCTGATTTGCCAAAGCCTGCCTTTCGTTCATCTCGTTTGCAGTCAGGGTATAAGCTTCAAATCCGTATGCCTTAAAATGACAATGCGCTCCGTCTCCGAAAGACACGCTTATTATGGACGGAGTCAAAAAGCAAAAGCTGTCGTTGGGGCTCGGTTTGTGAAAAGCGTTGTTCTTGTTGTAGACCAACATAGACTTTACTGCCTGCGCTGTCGATCTTTTGCAGGTCAGCAGATTGATCTCATACAATACCACCGCCGATGAATTCACATACACGATATACCTGAGGCTCTCTGATGATTTGTCCGCCACGGCATCGGTAATGATCGGATACTGATCGGGCCTGCTGTCATAGCGTAACCTGTCGCAATACAGATCGTTCTCGGTATTCGTCGCCTCATCATTTATTACAAACCGATGATCAAGAGTATATTTATTGCCATCAAGGGCCTTGTCGTCGGAAGACTCACAGATATACAGCCTGATACTTCTTGTCGCATCAAGCTTTATCATATCATATGGCTTATCGCTCGGCTTCCAGTCATGAGACAGGTTTTTCATCTTGTATTGTTTTTCATTAACACAAGCTGGTTTATCCTGCGCGTTGTCGTTTGTATGCGCCGCCTTGTTCAGGCCCGCCCGGATACCGGATGACACTGCAACAAGCGCGATGAGAAGCAAAAAAAGCTTTTTTTTCATAACTCGCCTCAAAAATCAATATACTGAAACCAGGAATCAGGGTCAGTCACATTACGCTTAAATGCTATCACCTTGATCAACTCGTTATTAATACACTCATAAGATCCATAACAAAATTCCAACTCAGACTGCGCATATTCCTGCCATGTAGAAAACGGCCCCCGTCCAGTTCCGATATCGTAGATTTTTCTCAAACCTGATTGGTCAAAATACTCTAATAGAACATGATTGCTAAAAGTCACATGAGAATCAGCAAGATCTATAGAACCGCCCTGAACAGTGCTTTGTTTCTGCAAAAAGCCAAGACATTGTTTATTGTTATATACTCCGGGAGATAAGTTCTTAGTTCAATCCTTTTTAAATTACAAGTTATCCCTTGCAGTGACAATAATTCTTTGGCAAAAATACCCCAGGCATTACAATCTCCGTCTCCTGTATCAAGAAGATCTTCCAATGTAATGTGATCCCATTCACAAGCTACGGTTCCACTTCCCCAATACTTTAACGAACCATAATTGTCTATGCGATTAATCGTCAGGCTTTTAAGAACATCCCATTCGCGGGCTACTATCAAATCATGCTGAGTACTCGAAAGCCCCTTAGCCGCCTCGCAACTCAGGTCTATGAGAGTATGGTAGTCGTTGTATTCTGTCAAGGTGCCGCCTATAGTATAGACCCTGTGCTTCGAACGTATCCTGTCAAGTCCTATAAACCAGGTTGCAGTCACTATCTGGGAATCGATCACCGAGAGCGTATCTCCGTAGGAGATATCATCATCCAAATCAACCGTGTATTCGTTGGTAAAGATGTTTTTGCTGCCTATAAGGCCGACACCGGAATAGTTGTATTTGTCGGTGCTTACCCCATACCCGAAGGTGGACAGATCCGTATTGTTTTCCGCCTTGAAAGCCGCTTTCTCCAGGTGAAAAGCATCGCCCACACTGAAAACAAAGGGCCTGTTTTTGTCATCCACCACATAGCCGATCCTGTCGATATTGAAGCCGTCTTCGTCATCGTCCAGCCATTCATTGTCGGGATAATCCTCCAATTCATGAGTCCAATACCCTTGCAGCTTTGCTGATGATTCACCGCCCCACGTGAGCGGAGCGTCAACATACTTCAGCAGCCCCTTTGCGCGGGTGTTGAACATCAGCATCTTCTGCGCCAGCTGGTGGTTGTTGACGGACAGGGTCAGTGTTATAGTGTGCGACGTGTAGGCACCTGTGGGTCTTTTGTAATAGATCCTCTCCGGAGTATTATCCTCATCACCGTAGGTCCACTTCTTTGTGCAAAAGGAACCCGTATCCTCGGTGACGGGACGCTGGCCCAGTGTATCATAAAACAGATTTGACACAGACGGCATGCCCGGCGGAGGCGTATCCATCCAACTGACGGAGATATCGCACGAGTCCTCGTGAGGAAAATCCGCAGGGATAGCGGTCAGGTCTATCTCATATATACCGCCCTCCGCTACACTTATGGTCCCGGCCTGCTCGGCCAGATCCACCACCCAGATATCAAAGTCAAAGCATATAGGAGCATCCGTGACGTTTGACTGAGTCGGAGAGCCGAGATCCGTGACAGTGATCGAGGCGGGATACCGCCCCGGCTCAACGCCGGTATTGTCCTCGCTGAAACCAAAGCTGACTATATTGCCGGAGCTCTGTCCGATGAAATCGGTCACGGACGGACCGTCAGAAGGCCCCGAATAGGTCACGTCATACGTGGAATCATTATTCCATGGGGAATAGACTCCCTGATCGGAGACGAAGTAGTCCTCGTCCTTGAAATCTATTGCGAGGGCATTGAAAGATGAAGGAACATGATCAGTGGCGAAGGGGACCACCAGGTGGTATCCGTGATCATCAGACGGTGTCTTGTAATAGCTGCCGAACACAGTGACCGGAGTATGGGTGCAGTTTATGCCGGAAGAAAGATGATAGATCATATTGCTACCGGACCCGTCCGCGGTGGGAGCCATGCCCGAAGCATAGACACAGGATGCGGCAAAGAATACGCACAGACATACGAGCAGCTGCATCAAAGGCATAGCAAGCCGCTCTTTTCTTAGGTTTGTCCCAAGTCTGCCACCCGGCGGGGGGAAAAACGATCGATCAGTCATATCATGCTCCTGTAATACGTTGTAAAATACAATATTATTATAGCATGGACAAAGAGCGAGCATCAATACATTTTATAAACAAAGGCGGCAGGGGCCTTTTTTGCGCATAGTATCTCCGGCGAGGGCTGCCCTTTCCCGGGAGAAAAGCCGGATCCCGGGTCTGCCCGGCGGCTCTGTCGAAGGTCATCCCGTCCCCAAGCCCTGCGGACTTGGGGACGGGATGACATTATTTGTTTTTCCCTGCAAAGCCTGCGGCTTTGCAGGGAAAAACGGACCGCCCGATCGGGGAAACGATCCATGCCCACCGCCGGGGAAATCCACTCCGCCGTCATCCCAGCGCTCGATACATAGTGAGAGCGTTGGAGATCTGCGGGGGGACCGACGGCCTTTGGCCGTTGGGGGGTCCGCGCGGCGGAGAATGCCCGGCGGTCAATACAGGCGTCATCTCGGC
>JAFZNQ010000095.1 GCA_017552965.1 Abditibacteriota bacterium
CGAATTACACCCCGGCGAAACCTTTTTCGCCGGGGACCCCGATCCCTTCCCGGAAATGGCCAAACGCCGATGGCGTTTGATCTGTTGCCATTTCCGCCGGGATGACAAGAAGTTTTTCCTGCCCCGCGATACGGCCCCCCCAACGGCGGTGGGCCGCAGTGTCCCGTTCAACAACAGACGTCATCTCGGCGCCCTGAACGAAGTGAAGGCACTCTCGGGGTCCCCGCAAAATCGCAGATTTTGTGGGGTGAGGTTCGAGATCCCCTTTGATAGAACCGCGAGCCCCGACACAGGACCGGCCCAACGGGACAGGAACAAAAGCGCTCTCCCACGCTTTGCGTCGGGACCCCAGGGCGAATAATGTGCTATAATACATACGGGCGCGCAGCCCGCAATACAGTGTGAACACACCGGAGGAAATATGCGAATAATGTGGATATTGGCGATACTTGTGACGTTCCTGGCGGCAGGGGCGGCCTTTGCCTTTGACGCCCTCGCCTTTGCGGACAAGGCCTTTTCGGGAGAGGGGACCCCGGAGAAGACGGAGCACTCCTTCACCGTCCTGGCGGAGACCTTTCCGAATACCACCAAGGTCAACCGCATGCAGGACGGGGTCAACCCCATAAGGCTGGCGGGCAGGACCTACAGGCACGGCCTGGGGGTCCACGCGGACAACCATTTGCTCTTTGAGTTTTCCAAGCCTGTCATCAGGTTCACGAGCCGGGTGGGCATCGATTCGCTGATGAGCGGCACTCCTGCGGAGATCACCTGGCAGGTGCTGGCCGACGGCAAAGAGGTGGCCGCCGGAGAAGCAAAGAGCGACAACACCTGCAAGACCGTGGACGTAACGCTGCCGGGCATCACCCGTCTGGAGCTGCTGCTGGACCACGGCAAGGAGCACACCTGCGACCAGACCGACTGGGGCGACGCCCGGGTGTATTTTGCCGACGGCACCGACGCCTGGCTGGACGAGATAGCCGGAGCCAGCCGCGTCATATACAGATATCCTTTTTCCTTCGTCTATGGCGGCGTGTCCTCCGACGAGCTGCTGCCCCGGTGGCAGTTTGACAAAAAGAGCGAGACCCTGTCCGACACCCACGTGGTCAACACCTACACCTACACAGGGGACCGGCTCACCGTGAAGGCGGTGGTCAATATATACACCGACACCCAGGCTCTGGACTGGACGGTGTATTTCACAGGCACCGGCAATACCCGCAGCAAGATCCTGAAGGACGTGAACGCCCTCAACGTGGACTACCGCCTCTCGACTTCAGCCCCCGTGGGAGGGGACGCCCTGCCCACGGGACTGATCATGGAGCCGGTGAAGGATGAGAAAAAGGAGCTCACCGACGTGGTGCTGTGCCGCACGGGAGGCTCCATAGGCTGCGTGCGCTTCAGCTTTGACGAATTCCGGCAGATACCGGAGCGTCTGCCCAAGGGCGAGACCGTGTCCACCGTCCACGGGGGCCTCAGCCCCTCCGGCGGCGACTACAGCCCCTGGTGGAGCCTGAAATGGGGAGACGGCGGCATGGTGTGCGGCCTGGGCTGGACGGGCAACTGGCGGGCAGACTATACCTGCGACGGAGAAAACCTGAACGTCAGGGCCGGCTTCGGCGACGCCTTCAACGCATATCTGAAGCCCGGGGAGACCGTGCGCAGCGCCAGGGTCATGAGCGTCTTCTTTAACGGCGATGATATACAGACGGGCATGAATCTCTTCCGCCGGTCCATGATCAACCACGTGAGCCCCCGGGAGAACGGCAGGGCTGCGGAGATACCCATCGCCTACACCGTCTCCGCCTCGGAGACCAACGCGGGCACCGAGGAAGTGGACAGGGATTATATGAACGGCTTCAAAGGCCTGGGCTTTGAGGTCACCTGGTTCGACGCCTACGTGCTCCGGGACGGCTTCCCCGCCTGCATCGGCAATTATCACAAGCCTGTCAGTGATATGATAGACCCGGTGCGCTATCCCCACGGCATGGAGCCCTTGGTCAAAATGGCCAACGATTACGGCACCGACATCATGATGTGGTTCGCCCCGGAAACGGTGGGCAAGGATACCTTTGTGTCCAAAGAGCACCCCGAGTGGGTCATGTCTGCCAAGGGAAATGCCGAACACACAGGTTCTTTTGCTCTCGTGGATCCCGAGGCCCGGGAATATATGACCGACGTGCTGTCCACCGCCTTCCGGGACTGGAAGGTGCGGGTGTGGAAGACAGATTCCGCCACCGTCGAACAGGACCTCGTCAATTATACCGGCGAGACCGGCCCTCAGCGCAAGGGCATAGCCGAAAACCGGTGGGTGCAGTCCCTCTACAAGTTCTGGGACGATATACGCGCCAACAAGCCCGACCTCCTCATAGACAACTGCGCCGGCGGCTGCACCCGCATGGACCTGGAGACCATGAGCCGCTCGATCATCATGTGGCGCTCCGACAGCCACGTGTGGGCCATTTTCAACGACAACAGGACCGCCATCCTCAACCAGCTGGCAGTCTGCCGCCTCAACGGCTTCGTGCCCTGGCACACCTGCGGACAGGGCGGCTATTCGCCCTATCACATCCGCTCCGGCTTCAATATGGGCCTCAGCTACGTGAACCCCCTCTCCGTCATGAAGCAGGAGGACAAGGACCTGCTGAAACGGGGAGTGGAGGAATGCAAGCGCCTTCGGAAATACTGCCGGGGCGACTATTACACCCTGTACTGCACCGACGAGCGCAGCGACCAGTGGTGCGCCTGGCAGTATGACAGGCCGGAAGAGCAGGACGGCTGCTTCGTGGTGTTCCGCCGGGAAGAGTCTCCCTTTACCGCCCTGACCGTCAAGCCCAGGGGCATAGACCCGGACGCCGGCTACAGCGTGTCGGTGTATGAGACCTACGACCTGAAGGAGACAGTGACCATGAAGGGCAGCGAGCTCATGGAGTTCAACGCGGTGATCCCCGAGGCTCCCGGCAGTCTGCTGGTGGAATACAAAAAACTGTAATATTGACGAAAACGAGAGCCCCCCGCCGCGTTTGCGGCAGGGGGCCTTTTTTCCGGAGCCGGCCCGCCCGGCCGGGGAAAAGAACTCTTCTGTCCCGTTCACTTTCAACGTCACTTCGGCGGTGAGGGCCACTCGTGCCCTCACCGGTAAGAAGTCCCC
>JAFZNQ010000096.1 GCA_017552965.1 Abditibacteriota bacterium
CTTCATCATCTCCGGCAAGGAGGGCCAGCTGCTGTGCGACATAGGCAGCGGCGAATACACCCGCCAGTATTTTCAGAGAGACACCAGATACGGCTTTTTGTGCAACTCCTCGGAGGGGCATTCGGTGCCCGTCATAGACGGCTGCTATCAGAAGGCCGGCAGGGAATACACCGGCACCCTGACCTATGAGGGCGGTTCCCGGGCGGAGCTGGAGATAGCCGGGGCCTACGGTCTGGAGCAGCTCACCGGGCTCAGCCGCAGCTTTGAATGGACCGACAGCTCTGTGACGGTCAGGGACTCCTTCCGGGGCTCCTTCCGGAGCGTCACGGAGCGGTTCGTCACCCTCCTGAAACCCCGCTTTGAAAACGGGACCCTGTACGTTGGCAGCCTGAAAGCTCAGGTCCCGGACTGCGCCATATCCGTCCGCGAGCACCGTCTCCACAACCATTCCGGCATCAGGAACAACAAGGAGCCTGTATATCTCATCGACATACCTCTGGCGGAGGGACAGACAGAATTTGCCATTACTTTTGAGGTGACCGCATGAAACGCAACACTTACACAGACCCCCGGGTCTTTCTGGAACAGAACGCCGCTCTCGGCGCGGGCATACCCTACACCGAGGACCTGTCCGTCCTGAAGCAGAGCCTGACCGTGGGCTCCTGCGTCATTCCCAACAGACTGTGCTGCCAGCCCATGGAGAGCTGCAGCGCCCTGCCCGACAACACCCCCGACGAGATCACTCTGCGGCATTACAGGATGTTTGCCGAGGGAGGCGCCGGCCTGGTATGGCTGGAGGCCACCGCGGTGCTGCCGGAGGCGAAGGCCAACTCCTTCCAGCTCTACATCTGCAAGGACAACGTGGACAGCTACAAGCGCACTGTGGAAGAGATAAAAAAAGCCGGCCTGAAGCGCAACGGCTACGAGCCTGTGGTGGTGCTGCAGCTCACCCATTCCGGCAGATATTCCAAGCCCTCGGGCCTGCCGGAGCCCATCATAGCCTACACCAATCCCGTGTGGGAAAAGGACAAGCCCGTCTCCCCGGACAGGATCGCCACCGACGAGTATCTGGACCGGGTCCGGGACGCTCTGGTGGAGGGCGCTGCCCTGGCGGAGGAAGCCGGCTTTGACGGCGTGGACATCAAGTGCTGCCACGGCTATCTCCTGAGCGAGCTGCTGTCCGCCTACCACCGGGAAGGGCGCTACGGAGGCAGCCTGGAAAACAGGAGCCGCCTCTTCAGAGAGTCGGTCAGCGGCGCCATGGAGGTCACGGACAAGACCTTTGTCACGGTCCGCATGAACGCCTTTGACGCCATCCCCTACCCCTGGGGCTTCGGCATGAAGCAGGACGGCAGCAACGAATTTGACCCCGCGGAGGCCGCCTGGATACTCCGGGAGCTGGCCAAGAGCGGAGTGGAGCTGGCAAACATCACCGTAGGCAACCCCTACGTCATCCCCCACGTGAACCGCCCCTTCTTCAAGGGCGGCTACGAGCCGGAGGAGCATCCTCTCACCAACGTGGCCGACATACTCGGGGCCACGGCCCGGCTGAAGGAGCTGGTCCCCTCGGTGAAGCTGGTGTGCTCCGGGCTCTCCTATCTGGGAGTTGCCGCTGCCGGCGTGGCCGCAGCCATGATAGGCAAAGGGGCCTTTGACATGGCAGGCTTTGGCAGACAGACCTTTGCCTATCCGGATTTTGCCGCCGACATACTCACCAAGGGCGGCATGGACCCCCGCAAGATCTGCCTGTGCTGCTCCAAATGCACCGACATCATGAGGACAGGCAGTCCCGCTGGCTGCCCCGTGAGAGACCAGGAAGTATATCTGCCCATTTACAAGGAAAAGGTAAGAGGTTAACGACATGAAAAACGCTGTAGTGACCGGAGTGGCCGGCGGCATAGGCTTTGCCACCGTGCGCAAGCTGCTGGAAAACGGATACCGTGTGACGGGCATGGACATAGCGCCCGCCATGCCCTCGGAGCCCGGAGAGGGCTTTGTGTACGTCAGGGGCGACCTGTCCCGGACCGAAGACAGGGCCCGTCTCATAGACTGCGCCCTGAATACCCACGGGCAGATAGACGCCCTGATCAACGTGGCGGGAGTGGCCCCCAAGGTGCGGGCGGACCTGCTCACCATGACCGAGGAAAGCTATGATTTCGTCATGAACATCAACACCAGGGGCACCCTGTTCCTCACCCAGCTGGCAGCCCGGCATATGATCACCAATCCCGGCGAGCGCAAGGGAGCCATAGTCAACATATCCTCCATGTCCGCCTACACCACTTCGGTGAACAGAGGGGAATACTGCATCTCCAAGGCGGGGGTCAGCATGATCACGGCCCTTTTTGCCGACCGTCTGGCGGAATACGGCATCATGGTCAACGAGATACGCCCCGGCATCATAGCCACGGGCATGACCAGCACCGTGAAGGAAAAATACGACCGGCTCATAGAGGGTGGCATCCTGCCCATCAAGCGCTGGGGACAGCCGGAGGACATAGCCGCGGCTGTGCTGACCCTCATAGACGGCTCTCTCCCCTACGTGACCGGCCAGTCCATAGACGTGGACGGCGGCTTCCATATCCAGAGACTGTAGCATGAACACCGAATATTACGACGCTCTCATCATAGGCACCGGAGCGGCAGGCTACAACGCCGCCTGCCGTCTTGCCCGGGAGGGGACCAGGTCCTTTGCCGTCATCACCGAGGACGTGATGTGCGGCACCAGCCGCAACACAGGCAGCGACAAGCAGACCTATTACAAGCTGGGGCTGGCGGGCGACTCTCCCGACAGCATACGCAAGCTGGCCGAGAACCTGTTTGCCGGCGGCTGCGTGGACGGAGACACGGCTCTCTGCGAGGCAGCCCTGTCCGTGAGATGCTTTTTCAACCTCACGGAGCTGGGAGTGCCCTTCCCCTACAGCCGCTACGGCGAATTCGTAGGCTACAAGACGGACCACGACCCCTATGCCAGAGCCACCTCCGCCGGACCTCTCACCTCCAAATATATGACCGAAGCCCTGGAGAGACAGGCCGCCGGCCTGGGCGTCAGGGTGCTGGACCGGCTCCTCTGCGTGGAGATAATCAAGACGGAGGGCAGGGTCTCCGGCGTCATAGTCCTGAACAGGGACACAGGCGCCCTCAGAGCCATCGGCTGCCAGAGCCTGATACTGGCCACCGGAGGACCTGCGGGCATATACGCCCACAGCGTGTATCCCGCCTGCCACACGGGCTCCACGGGGCTGGCCATCGACGCGGGAGCCTCGCTGCAAAACCTCACCGAATGGCAATACGGTCTGGCCTCCACGGCCCCCAGATGGAACGTGTCCGGCACCTACATGCAGGCCCTGCCCCGCTTTGTGTCCATAGACGAGGAAGGCCGGGAGACCGAGTTTCTGGCGGAGTATTTCCAGGACCCCTATGAGGCCCTGTCCATGGTATTTCTCAAGGGCTATCAGTGGCCCTTTGACAGCAAAAAGGTGCTCTCCGGCTCCTCGGTCATAGACCTGCTGGTTTACAGAGAAACGGCCATGAGAGGCAGGAAGGTGTATCTGGACTACACCCGCAACCCCTTCGGCCTCGAAGAGATAGACTATGGCAAGCTGGCGGACGAGGCGGCGGAATATCTGCGCAATGCCGGCGCCTGCTTTGGCAAGCCCATAGACAGGCTGGCCCACATGAACACCCCGGCCATAGAGCTCTACCGCTCCAAGGGAGTGGATATAGCCCGCGAATATCTGGAGATAGCCCTGTGCGCCCAGCACAACAACGGCGGCATCGCCGTGGACAAATGGTGGCAGACGGACGTGCCCGGCCTTTTTGCCGCGGGAGAGTGCGCCGGCACCCACGGCATCACCCGCCCCGGAGGCTCCGCCCTGAACGCGGGCCAGGCCGGCTCCCTGAGAGCGGCCCAGTACGTAGCCGCTCAGCCGAAGCAGGACCGGGATGCGGCGGCCTTTGAAGAGGCGGCCGAGGCCGCCCTGCGGCGCCACGAAGCCTTTTGCGCCCGGGTCCTCTCCAACCCGGACAACGCGGCGGAGTTCATAGACAGGGCCCGGCTCACCATGAGCGCCTGCGGAGGCGCCATCCGGTCCCCGAGAGCCATGAAGCAGGCCTTGCTGGACGCGGAGGCGTCCCTGTCCCAGCTGGAAAACACGGCTGGAGTCGCAGGCCCGGACAGCCTGTTCCTTGTTTACAAGCTCAGGGACCTGCTGACGGTGCAGACAGCCATGCTCACCGCCTGCCTGGACTACGCCGACACCCTGAAGGCCACCAGAGGCTCCGCCCTGTATTGCAGCAGGGAGGGCAGCCTGAGGGAAGGTCTGGACGAGCAGTTCCGCTTTGTCCCGGAGACCGTCCCCTCCGGCGGCATGGTGCAGCAGATCAGGAAGGAGGGCTCCTCCTACTCCGTCACATGGCGGCCCGTAAGGCCTCTGCCGGAGGAGGACATCTTTTTTGAAAACGTGTGGCGCAGATATCAGAAGGACAAAAACGTTTATTGATCGGAAGTCATTATGAACAGCATATTTCTCAACCAAAACCCCGGCACCGTCGCCGCTGTATATCCCGAGGCTCTGACAGAAGCCCTGGCCCTGTCCGCCGGTCTGGACCCGGCGGTGCGGACCAAAGAAGACGTCCTGCGGGAGCCGGAGCTCTATGCCGGGACCGAATACGTGTTTTCCACCTGGGGCATGCCCGCCTTTACCGAGGAGGAGATAGCCCGGGTCTTTCCCTCACTGAAAGCGGTGTTTTACGCGGCGGGGTCCGTGCAGGGCTTTGCCCTCCCCTTTATCCGCAGTGGCGTCAAGGTGTTCAGCGCCTGGGCCGCCAACGCGGTGCCCGTGGGCGAATTCACCGCGGCGGAGATAGCCCTGTCCTGCAAGGGCTTCTGGGCATCCTCGAGACAGGCCTCCCGGGGGGACTATGCCGGAGCCCGCAGGAGCTTTGGCGGCTACCCCGGCTGCTTTGAGCAGAAGATAGGCGTCATAGGCGCCGGCATGGTGGGCAAGGAGGTCATCAGGAGGCTGAAGCAATACAGATTTCACACCCTGGTATTCGACCCCTTCCTGCCCGACTCCGCAGCAGAGGAGCTGGGAGTGGAAAAATGCTCCCTGGAGGAGCTTTTCTCACAGTGCATAGTGGTGTCCAACCACCTGGCCAACAACCGGGAGACAAAGGGCATGCTGAACTACGGCCTGTTTTCCCGCATGCTCCCCTGCGCCACCTTTATCAACACGGGACGCGGCGCCCAGGTGGTGGAACAGGACCTGGTGAAGATCCTCACGGAGAGGCCGGACCTGACCGCCCTGCTGGACGTGACGGACCCGGAGCCTCCCGTCGAAAGCAGCCCCTTCTTCGGACTGGACAACTGCATCCTCACCCCCCATATAGCCGGCAGCTCCGGCAGGGAGGTGGCCAGGATGGCAGAGTATATGGCGGAGGAATTCGCCGCCTTTTCACAAGGCAAGCCGGTGAGGTATATGGTGACAGAAGAAATGCTCAGGACCATGGCCTGACAAGATGCGCTCAAGAGCACGCCCTGACAATAACAAAGCGGAGGACCACCCTCCGCTTTTTTATTCTTTCCGCGTCATCCCGGCGCGCTCCCCGCGTCATCCAGGCCTTGTCCCGTTCAAACACAACGTCACTTCGGCGGTGAGGGCAGAACGCCCTCACCGGTAAGAAGCCCCCTGTTATAAGAAGGAAGCACTGCGGCAACGCACAGGCCCAACGGGACAAGAGAACGCTTTTTGCACACGCCACAACCCCGCGTCATCCCGGCCAAAACGGCATAAAATGCCCTCCCTTGTCATCCCGGCGGAAATCGCATATGTGTAATGCGTCAGCATTACGCGATTTCCGGTAAGGGATCTCTGGAGGGTCCGCCAGCCCGTTCCTTACTCCGGCTTTGCCGGAGCGGGCTGGTGGAAGGGGCCAGA
>JAFZNQ010000097.1 GCA_017552965.1 Abditibacteriota bacterium
AGCCCTCACCGGTAAGAGATCCCCTAAGAAAGAACCGCGAGCCTTCGCTCTCGAACAAACCCAACGGGACAACGAAAAATCTTCTCGTCATCTCGGCGTCGCACCCCGCGTCATCTCGGCGAAACATTGTCCCGTTCAACAACGACGTCATCTCGGCGGTGAGGGCTCATCGAGCCCTCACCGGTAAGAGATCCCCTAAGATAGAACCGCGAGCCTTCGCTCTCGTACAAACTTAACGGGACAAATATACTCCGCCGGGGGGCACCGATGCCGCAGGCATTGGGGGGGCCGTACGCGGGGTACGAATAAAGCCTACGAATGGGCCACACGGCGGAGAACGGAAAAAGCCTCAACCCCGCGTCATCTCGGCCCGGCCGGCCATAGGATAAAACGCGTAAGCGTTCGGCCGGACGGGGTAAGAGATCCACCGGGGTCCCCGCGAATAAAAGTATTCGCGGGGTGGTGCGGTGGGGCCCGCCAGCCGCGTTCCTTACTCCGGCTCTGCCGGAGGCGGCTGGTGGGGGGGGCCGTACAAGCGGGGCAAAGGGATAACACCCTCCCGGCGGTGGGCATAGTGCCTTGCCCGGGCTCTATTCTTCCATTACAGGAGATTTCTTACCGCTTTTTCCTATCGTCAAAACCGCCGAAATGACGTATGTTTTGACCGCCGGCGGTTCTCCGGTCCGCGGATGGAAGCGGTGCGGCAGGCGCTTTGCGCCCCTCTCCGCCGTCATCTCGCGCCATTGGCTTTGCCAAGGACGCTTAGAGATCTACGGGGGCACCGACGGCTGAAAGCCGTTGGGGGGGCCGTATAAGGCGGAGACCGGAAAAAGTCCTCATTCCCTCGTCACCTCGGCAATAGGCGCGGTGCGGCAGGCGCTTTGGCCCCACAAAATCTGCTATTTTGCGGGGAACCCCGATCTGCGCGCCTGCCGCACCACATTATTATTATAATGCCTTGGGCGGACACTCCCGTGTCCGCCCAAGGCGCCCTTTCCCGCTGCAGGATACCCCCTCGCGGGTGACCGGCGGTTGACCGCCGGCCCTTATCCGCCCAGCGTATACTTCCCCGTCCTTATGGCCGCTATCACGCCGCCGTCTATCAAAAGATCTGTGCCTGTGATAAACCCGGCATGCTCTCCCAGCAGAAAAGCGCCGGCTTCTGCGATCTCGTCGGAGGTCCCGCAGCGCTCCGCGGCTGAGGAGTCTATCATCTTCTGATACCCTTCGCCGGCGGCGGCAAATTCATCATAAGCCAGAGGCGTCACGACAACGCCGGGGCTGATGCTGTTGATCCTGGCCCTGCGCTCCTTCCACGCGCCGGCAGCCGCTTTCATCACCTGCAGATGATTGACACGCTTGGCTATCATATAGGCAAGCCCCGGATCCTGCATGGCTGTTTCCTTCACCACTGGCAGATCAGCCAGCTTTTCTGTAGGAGCGGTCAGGATCTCCTGCTCGGTTTCATAGGGCATGGGATACATATATCCTGCCTGGCTGGAGATGATGAGACCCGCTCCGCCTTTCGCCATGATCCGGCCAAAAGCGTCCAGGGCGTAACCCGTCCCCACCATATCGAGAGCGACGATATGCTCCGGCTTTGCCTGGTTCGGAGAGGCCCCGGCAGTGTCAATGAAATACATCACGTCGCCGAGGGAGGCGGCCTTCTGCGCAAAGGCTTCCACAGAATCCTTCTCCAGCGCGTTGACCGTCATAGTCTCCGCGTCATAGCCGCCGTATCTGAAGTCGCGGGACACCCTCTCCAGATTTTTCTCGCTGATATCGCCCAGCAGGATCTTTCTGCCGGCAGCGATCTTTCGGACGATCGCCGTTCCCATGCTGCCCGCTCCCAGCAGAGCGATCACTTCTTTTCTTTCGTTTCTGTCAAATATCATGATATGAGGCCTCCTTGAAAAGTATCTTTGCCAACCCGTCCATATTCCTGACCTGCAGTTCTGCGGTCCCCCGCCCCGTTTCGCTGTCCGGCGCATGGGATCAACCGACCGCCGCCAAACCCGGCAGCCTGTGGCGACTGGCAATCCAGCCACAAGCAAAAGAGCTGTGAGCCGGTACATACTTGCCACAGGCGCCTGCTTTCCGACTGATGTACCGCCAGTATTGATTATACCACATTCACCCGCCAAAAACCCCGCCCGCACTCCACCGTCACCTCGGCCTCCGACCCCGCGTCATCCCGCACCTCTCCGCCGTCATCTCGCGCCATTGGCTTTGCCAAGGACGCTTAGAGATCTACGGGGGCACCGACGGCATTTATGCCGTTGGGGGGTCCGTATAAGGCGGAGAACGGAAAAAGCCCACACCCCCGCGTCATCTCGGCCCGGCCGGCCATAGGATAAATCGCGTAAGCGTTCGGCCGGACGGGGTAAGAGATCCACGGTGGGGCCCGCCAGCCGCGTTCCTTACTCCGGCTCTGCCGGAGGCGGCTGGTGGGAGGGGCCGTATAAGCGGGGTACGGGAAAAGTCCTATCGTCATCTCGGCGGTGAGGGCTCCGGAAGCGGCCCTGACTGCAGGGCTGATATAGATTGAAACTACAGGGCGTCCACATGACAAGTCACGGGCAGAGGACTCACCTCTGCCCGTGACGCTGTTTCTTCACTCACCCTGCCCCGTCAGTAATACATTTCCATATACTCGGTCAGGCTGCTGATCACGCGCTCCATGGCCTTTTCCCTGGCGCCGCCGAATATAGGCAGG
>JAFZNQ010000098.1 GCA_017552965.1 Abditibacteriota bacterium
CAAGCTTCAGCCAGCCCGCGGCCTATTCACTGTATTACAACGGCTATCTCTATGAGAATATGTCGGTCACCGGCTGGAAGTTCAGCCAGAAGAACGGCGAGCCTGAGTGGGAGTTCACTCTTGAGGGCTCTCCCGGCGCAACCTCAGCGGAGCCGGAATGGCAGGAGAGCGGACGCTGCCTCATCGTTCCCCGGGGCAGGCAGACCCCCCAGGGCGCCGGCGGCACCCGGGTCACCCGGGCGGGGGCGGTGGTGTCCGACTGGTATTCGGTGAACGTGGAGGTGTCCGGGCTCTCCAAGGCCGGCTATTACGGCTACGCTTCCACTCCTTCCTTCACCGGCTGCCCGAAGCTTCAGGGCGCCTTCAGCATCGGAGTGGACGCCGACCCGTCCAACGTGGGCTCCTTCTTCGGCACCCAGACGGAGGCCTGGACCGTTTCCAACACTACTGACGGAGCCTCTTTTTCCATCGGCTTTTCCGCCGTGTGCCTGGAGTCCCGGGGCTACGCCGACGAGCAGCAGCTGGTGAAGAGCTACACCGGCTCCTTTGCCATAGTGGAGAACGCCGGCGGCATCATCACCGCCGCCGTGGATACGGGGGAATAGCATGCTGACACTTGAAGACATAGCTTCCCGACGGAAGCGTATCCGGGTGAATATCGCCGGCGCCGGAGAGCTGAATATCACCATAAATATCGGGGCTCTCTGCCGGGCGGAGAGAGATAAATACTTCCTGGGCGAAGACCCCGACAAGGCCCTGAAGGACTACCTTTCAGCCGTCATTGCCGAGTGGGACCTGCTGCTTGCACCCGGGGAGCCGGCGCCTGTGTGCGCCGACACCTTTGACAGGCTGCCCGACGGAGTCATAGAGAGGATATCCCGGGCCATTTCCAGAGAGACCGGTGAGCCGGAGGGGGAAGCTCCCGGCTCCGGCACTGGCTCCTGACGGGGAGCCGGTTCCGGGGCGCCTATACGCCCCGGCTTCCCCGGTGGTATCCCTACATGCGGGTGTGCGAGCTGTGGCGCATCCCCCTGAGGGAGGCGCTCATGCTCAGCCCCGGCGAGGTAAATATGGCTCTTGAATACATAGCCCTTCGGGACCTGATAGAGAGCCGCCGGGGGGACAGGGATTTTATGGAACGGCTGGACGAACTGTGCGGGAAAAGGGAGGAGAGATGAATAAAAGAGAGACTTTGAGAATGCTCCTTACGGGCGACCCGGAGGGAGGCGGCTGGGCGGACACTTTTTTGGACGGGCTCATAGCCTCCTGCGGCTTTGACGGCGCTTTGGTGCTGCTGGCACAGGGAGAGATCCGCCGCCTGGAGTCGGAGCCTGTGTCCGTCAGCGAGGAAGGCGGCCTGACCGTGCGCTACGAGGACCGGGCGCGGATGCTCCGGGAACTGGCGGCGAGAGTGAGGGAGCAGGGCTTTGAGGACAAGAGCCTTTCTCTTTCCGGCACCAGCGAGGTATGGGAGAAGGATTATGATCTGTGAGGACAGGCTGCTGACCGGCGTCTGCCTTTTCCGGAAAAGCGAGCCGGCCTATGAGGACGGCGTGCCGGTCCG